>CAYVSR010000424.1:0-2942 GCA_964453125.1 uncultured Phycisphaeraceae bacterium
GGCCCCGCCGAGCCACTACATGATGCACTTCAACATGGTCTCGATGAAGGTCGCAGGCGTGGAGCACGCCGACGTCTCGCAGTGCTTCCTCTGTCACCAGACCAACACGTGGAACGACATCAAAGGAGTCGGTTGGTACAAGCACCACTAGCTCGCGTTCGCTCGCCCATACAGCGGGCTGGCGTGGACCGCCCTCTGCAAGGAGTTTCCCATGACGAATTGCACACATCGTCCTCTTCTGTTCACGGCCCTCGCGGTCTGCCCCCTCCTCATTGGCGCCTGCCAGAGCGACAAGCACACGATGGCCGAGCCCAAGCCGGGAGAGGTCGTGGTGTGCTCTGAATGCTACGACGAGATCATCAAGGTAAAGCGGAGGAGCGGGCACCGCGGCCCCGTGCGAACCGAGAACGTCAGCGTGCATCAGTGTTCCGAGTGCAGAACGGAGATGTCCATCTACTCCGAAAGCGGCGTGCTCATGGTCAAGTGCGCGAGGTGCGCCCCCGAAGGCGTGCCATGCGACAAGTGCCTCCCGCGGTACGAGGAATGATCCGTGCCGGAGCGGGACCCCTGCGATCACCTGCCCTGTTGTTGGAGGAACGTGCCAGTGAAGCCACGCCGCGCCTTGTATCTGGGTATTGCCGCAACAGCCCCGATGCTCGCGATGGCGGGCTGCGTCACCGTCAAGCCCGACGAGCGCTTCTCCGAAGTGCAGCGTCAGATCGATGACCGGCTCGGGCCGGCGATGACCCGTGTTCACTGGCGGTTAGGTACGCCTGAAGATGCGCTCGTCGATGCCCTCGTGAACGACCTGCTCGCAAGACCCCTCACGCCCGAGGGGGCTGTTCAGGTGGCGTTGCTCCGCAGCCGCGACCTGCAGGGCGTGTACGAAGATCTCGGCGTCGCGCAGGCCGATCTGGTCCACGCGGGGCTGCTCAAGAACCCCGAGCTCGCCGCGTTCCTCCGTTTCCCAGACAGCGGGCCCTCCGGGGTCAACTGGAACGTGGGCCTGGATTTCTGGCTGGACATCTTCCTTGTCCCGCTCCGGAAGAGGATCGCCGGGGCCGAACTGGAGGCATCGCTGCTCCGCGTGAGCGACGCGGTGCTCGACAAGGCCACGCAAGTGCGCCGGGCCTACTTCCAACACCTCGCCGACCAGCGGGTGCTCACGTATCAGCAGGCGCTCGTCGAGTTCACCGAGATTGGAGCAGAACTCTCGAAGCGCCAGCAGGCTCAGGGTCACATTGCTGACCTCGACGTTGCGAATCAGCATGCCGCCGCGGAGGAGGCCGGGCTCGCCCTGGACCAGGCGGAGGTCGCCGCCCGCATCAGCCGCGAGACCCTCCGCCGTCTGCTCGACCTGACCGATTCGGACATCCCGTGGACGATCGACGAATCGTTCGCGGCAACTCCCCTCCCCGCGGTGGAGCCCGACGCCGAGACGCTGGTCGCCACGGCACTCGACAAGCGTGTAGACCTCGCTCTCCTGGGTCGAGAGATCGAGCTCCAACGCATGGGCCTTGAGATGGACAAGAACTGGTTGCTGACCAACGGCGCTGTCGGCGTCGAGACCGAGCGGAGCAGCGACGGCGTGCAGAGCACGGGTCCGCACATCAGCCTCGAACTTCCGATCTTCCACCAGCACCAGGCGGTCTACGCGCGACGCGAGGCCCAGATCCGACAGGCTGAGCACCGGCTCGCGAGTCGACGTGGTGCGGCACGTGCCGAGGTTCGCATCGCCGCCGAGCGCATGGCGCTGGCCCGCCGCGCCGCCGAGCGCTACGAGCGTTCGATCGTGCCCCTGCGGCAGAAGATCGTCGGCCTCACGCAGGCCGAGTACAACGCCATGATCGTCGGCGTCCCTGACCTGCTCATGGCCAAGTCGGCGGAGACTCGGGTCGGTATCGAACAGGCCCGGGCCGTCCAGGACTATTGGACCGCGCGGGGTGAGTTGGAGCGCGTCATCGGGGTGAAGCTGCCCAACCTCCCGGCTCCGACTGCGCCGCCTCCGCCGCAAGAGCCCGCGCCTGATGCGATGCCCGACATGCCGGGAATGAGCAAGCCCGCGCCGCCGTTACCTGAACCTTCTGCACCCGTCCCCTCCGCCCCGGCCGCTTCGCCGCACCAGGGACACCAGACGCCGCGCTGATTCGCGCAGAGGATCTGAGCCATGTACACACGCCGAGAGATCCTGACCGCGACCGCCGGCGCGTTCGCTGCGGCGCCGGTCCTCGCCGCGTTGCAGCCGGAGCACAAGGGACATACCCCGCCCGCCCTACCACCGTTGCCGCCCCCGGCCCCCACCAAGCCGGGCACTCCGGCAACGCCGCCGCCGCAAGGCAATCTCTCCTACTCACCCGTGATCGCCCCCAACACGCCGACGCTGCCCTTCGAGATGGACAACGGCGTGAAAGTCTTCCGTCTCGTCGCCGAGCCCGTCCAGCGCGAGTTCGCGCCCGGCGTGGTCGTCAACTGCTGGGGCTACAACGGCCAGTCACCCGGACCGATGATCGAGGCCGTCGAGGGCGACCGCATCCGCCTCCTCGTCACTAACAACCTGCCCGATGGCATCCACACCACCATCCACTGGCACGGCATCCTGCTCCCCAACGGAATGGATGGCGTGGGCGGCCTCACGCAGAAGCACATCCGCAGCGGGGAAACCTTCAAGTACGAGTTCACGCTCCGCCAGCACGGCACGTACATGTACCACCCACACTTCGACGAGATGTTCCAGATGGGCCTCGGGCTCATGGGCATGTTCGTCGTCCATCCGCGCGAGGCGTCCGTTCGCCGCGTGGACCGCGACTTTGCCATCCTCCTCAATGAGTGGCTCGTCAAGCCCGGCTCCGCCACGCCCGACCCGACCGAGATGACCAACTTCAATCTGTTCACGTTCAACGGCCGCATGTTCCCCGGCACCGCGCCGCTGGTCGCCCGCCTGG
>CAYVSR010000425.1:0-2935 GCA_964453125.1 uncultured Phycisphaeraceae bacterium
TGTCGATGCGCCTGCTGCCGACGGTGGTGGGGGCGTCGTGCGAGGACGCGGTGGAGCGCATCGAGGTGGCGCTGCCGGGGCACGCGAAGCCCGTGAAGGCGCGACGGCGAGCGAGCGACGACGGCGAGGCAGACCAACCGAAGACCAAGCGCGTGCGCAATGTCGCGGGCAAGAATCGGCGGGGGTCATGAACCCGGATCGATGGCGCAAACCGCTGCAAACGCAGGGGATAGGCACACATCTACATCAATGGTGAATGACCCCAGCGGGATTCGAACCCGCGTCACCACCGTGAAAGGGTGGTGTCCTGGACCAGGCTAGACGATGGGGCCGCGCGAACTGTCGCGGGGCGGCCCGCGGCAGGGGGGCAAAGTATAGCGAGACGGCCCACGCCGCCGGACGGGGCGCCGCCGCCCGCGCGATGCCCGGGGTGGTCCTGTGCGGCGTGCGGAACCCGGTTCGCCGAACCCGCGGCGCCGACCCGCGCGCCGGCGAACCAGCGCTCCGCGCGGGCCCGCTACGCTGACGGCGTGGCGCGACCGCTCGTCATCTGTCCGCTCGAGATCGAAGCGCGCGAGATCCGGCGCGAGGTCGGCGATCGTGCGATCGTCGTCGTCGGCGGCCTGGGCCCGCGCTGCGGCGAGACCGCGCGACGCCTCCTCGCCGGCTCCGATCGGCCCTCTCGCGTCATCCTCGCCGGGGTCTGCGGCGGGCTCACCACCTCGCACGCCATGGAAGGGCACGCCGTGCGCGTCGACCGAGTCGTCACGCTCGCCGGCGCCGACTGGCAATGCCCCATCGCGTGGGATGGCGTGGATGAGCGCGCGGAACCGCGAGAAGCGCCGAGCAAGACAGAAGGCCACGCCGCGCGGAACCGGGCGGCGCGAGCCGCGCCAAGTTCGTCACCCGTTCGCGCCCTCTACGCCCGCGAGGGCGCCGACCCGAGCGTCACGCTCGTCGCCGTCGATGACCTGATCGCCTCGCCGCGCGCGAAGAAGGCGCTGGCCGAGCGCGCCGGCGCCGCGTACGTCGACATGGAGTCTCACCACGTCGCCCGCGCGTGCGAAGACGCGGGTGTGTCGTGGGGCGTGGCCCGCGCCGTGAGCGACGACGCCGACACCGCGCTCCCCGCCTGGCTCATCCGTTCCATTACGCCCGATGGCGGCACGCGCACGGCATATTCAGCGCGTCAGGCGCTGCTCCACCCGTGGCAGATCCCCGCGCTCATCCGAATCATGCGAGCAACGCGCGAGGCCGCAGGCGCGGCGGGCCGTGCGGCGGCGCGCATGCTCGATGCGCCGATCCGACCACGCGCGTCGCGCGCAGACCTCAGCGCGAATGCCGTCGCGGACGCGGACGCCGTTCGCGAGCCCGATCGGCCCGATCACTCACGCACTGATGGCCCGGTCCCCGTCGGTCCCGCGCCCGTCCCGCAAGGCGCCCGCAGCGTGCTGGTGGTGGGGGGTACGTTCGACCCGCCGCACGTTGCTCATGTCGCGCTCCCGCGCACCGCGGCACGCGCCATCGGGGCCGACGCCACGCTCTACGTGCCCGCCGCGCGCTCGCCCCACAAGAGCGCCGGTCCCACCGCGAGCGACGACGACCGAATCGCCATGCTGGGCCTCGCGCTCGCGGCCGAGCCCGGCGCAGCGATCTCGACGCTCGAGACCGAGCGAGCCGGTCGCGCCGGCGCCGACCATGGCGCCCCCGCGCCGCCCAGTTACACCATCGACACCATCCGCGAACTCCGCGCGCTGCTTGGCCCCGCCCCGCGACTCCGCCTCTTTCTCGGGGCGGATCAAGCCGCCCTGTTCCACACCTGGAAGGACGCCCGCGACCTGATCGCGCTCGCCGAACCCGTGGTCGCGCTCCGCGAGCCGCACACGACGCCCGACTCGCTGCTCCGGGCCATGGCGCCCCACTGGAGCGCGGCCGAGCTCGACGGATGGCGTGGCCGCATCGTGCCAGCCGCGCTGCTTCCCGCCTCCGCCACCGCGCTCCGCGCCGCGCCTTCGCCCGATCACCCCACGATCTCCCGCGACCTCCACCCCGATGTCCGCGAGTACATCGTGACCCGCCGCCTCTACGGCGCATCGGTCACCGGCGCGCCCCAGACTCTCGAGCGCTGACGAATCTCGCGCACGGCGCGTGAGCGAACCGACACGCAGATCGCTCTCCCATGCATGGGCGCCCCGCACCGGGACGCCGCAGCACACCGCGCGGGCCCCGTGCCCGAGCACGACAAGGGAGAAGAGTCATGAATAAGTCGCTCATCCTCGGAAGTCTCGTCGCCATCGGCGCGTTCGGCGCCGGCGCAGCGCTCGTCAATGTCGGCGCATCGTCGCAATCAGCCACGCAGACTGTTCCCGCGTCCCAGCCGGGTGGCGACGAGTCCGCGCTCCTCTTCTGCGCCGCGGCGCCGGGGACGATCTCGATCAGCGGCTCGGTCCGCCTGCCGCAGCATGTTGATCCCATCGGTCGGCAGACCGGCGGTCAGGCCCCCGCGCCGGGCGCCGCGGTCGTGATCTCGCGCGTCGGCGGCGCCACCTCGCAGGTGTACGCCAACGGCTCGGGGCAGTTCGCGATCTCCGGCCTTCCCCCCGGGGCCTACCGCATCCAGGCTTTCTGGAACGGTCGCTCGAGCGGCAATGGCAATCTCAACGCCGTCGCCGGTCACTCGTACACCCGCGTCGTCACCATCAACTGACGCGAGCGCCTCGACACGAATCCTCAACGCGCGCACCGGCCCGGCCACGCTCGGGCCATCGCGCGTTTTGCACGCTTAACGCCCTCAGGACGCGCATCGGCCGGTTCGTGCCTCCCGCCCCACCACGCGGCTACACTCTCCGCCCCGCATGTCCCGTTCCCAGCCGCCACAGACCGCCCCCGAAACCGCGCCCCACGCCGCCGGCGTGCGCACGGTCTCGTTCGTCTC
>CAYVSR010000426.1:0-2934 GCA_964453125.1 uncultured Phycisphaeraceae bacterium
CGCCTCGGGCATCTGCCCGCTCTGCCCCTTGCCGCGAATGATCTCGCCAAGCCGCTCGAGCATATCGATGCGCACCGCGCGCGGCCCGCAAACGCGGAAGCCCGCCGCCTCATAGAACCCGGCCGCAATCGTCGTATCGGTGGGCGACGACGTCAGCCCCGCCGCCGGCGGTGGTGGAATATCGGTCAGCCCCTGATGCACCGCCCACAGCAGCGCCTTCAACTTTGCCGCGGCAGGCTTCACCAGCGCCGGCAAGAAAATCGAGAACGCGCCGAAGCGAACGCCAAGTCGTCGCAACGGCGCGCGATCGACTTGCTGCACCGCTCGTAGCTCACGGGTCACGGCCTGCCGTGAAACGGATCCAAGATTTTCGTAGAGCTGGAACGCGAGCCCACGCGCGACGCCCTGCAGCGGCGACGCGAACAACGGCACATCCGCCGCCGCCGCCGGAGCGCGCGAAAAACATGCCCGCGGTGTTGGCGGCGTTGACGTTCTTGGTGGCGAGCGTCTGCTCGTAATCGCGCCGGTTCTGGAAGAGGTACAGGCGGACGGGGATCTCTTCCTTGACGTCGAACGCGGCGAAGCGGCGCGAGTACTCGTCGTACACCGCGTCCATGTGGCCCGCGAGGGCGCGAAACTGCTCGCCACGGAGGTCGGAGAGAACTTCGTAGTGGCGCGAGTTGGTGGGCGTGAGCGCGGCGCCGA
Organism: uncultured Phycisphaeraceae bacterium; assembly: GCA_964453125.1. Taxonomy (GTDB): domain Bacteria; phylum Planctomycetota; class Phycisphaerae; order Phycisphaerales; family UBA1924; genus CAYVSR01. Next base: position 706 of record CAYVSR010000426.1, read on the forward strand.
GCAGGAGCGGCAGCGCGAGCGCCCCGAGCAGCGTGAGGAGCGCGCGATGTGAGCGTGTGCGCATGCGGGCGGTACGTCCTCGGCCGCGCGCCGACCGCGGGCGCGGCGTGGGGCTACATCACCTTAGACGCGGCGAAGGCGCTCGCCGTGTCGATCGCGCCGGGGATTTTCGCGGGGTCGGTCCCGCCGCCCTGGGCGGTGTCGGGCTTGCCGCCGCCCTTGCCGCCGCAGGCCTCGGACGCGGCGCGGACCCAGTCGCCGGCCTTGAGGCCCTTGGCGATGAGGGGCGCGGGCACGCCGGCCACGATGGTGACCTTCGCGTCGTCCGTCGAGGCGATGAGCAGCACGGCGGCGTCGGGGCGCTTGGCGCGCAGGGTGTCGAGCGCGGCGAGCATGGCGGCGCGGTCGGAGCCCGCGCCCTCCGGCAGGCGCGCGACGATCGCTTTGTCGCCGGGCGGCGCCTTCTCGGCGAGCGTGCGCGCGGCTTCGACTGCGATGTCGCGCATCCCGGCCGACGCCTTCTTCTGCGCGCCCTTCACGCGCTCCTGCAGTTCGGCGAGGGCGTTTGCCGCGTGGCGCCGGAAAGAGGCGGGGATGGTGATGGTGGTGAGCGCGGCGCCGATGTCCTGCACCTCGGCGATGAGTTCGGCGTCGTGGCGGAGCGAGGCGGCCTTGGCGCGCTCGAGCAATCGGTGGCCTGCCTCGAGCGCGGCCTCGGCGCCGACGCCGGTGAGCGCCGTGACGCGTCGCACGCCCTTGGCGACGGCTTCTTCCGACACGATCGCGAAGGACTTGATGGCGCCGGTGGAAGCGACGTGCGTGCCGCCGCAGAACTCGACGGAGAACGCGCGGTTCGAAGCGTCGGCGGGGCTGGCGAGCAGGGCGTCGACGGGTCGGCCGATGGAGACGACGCGCACCGGGTCGGGGTAGGTCTCGCCGAAGACGGCGCGGAGGCCGGCGATGGCGCGGGCCTGCGCGATGGGCGTGGGCGCGGCAAAGACCTCGAGGTTCCGGGCGATGGCGTCGCGCACGAAGGTCTCGATGGCGCTGATGGTGTCGTCGCCCAGCGCGTGGCTCGCGCTGAAGTCGAAGCGCAGGCGGTCGGGCGCGACGAGCGAGCCCTTCTGGTCGTGGCCTTCTCCGGCCGCCTCGCGCAGCGCCCAGTTGAGCAGGTGCGTGGCGGTGTGGTTGGCCATGATCGGCTCGCGCCGGCTCATGTCGACCTTGAGTTCGGCCTCGTCGCCGACCTTGATGCGCCCGGACTTGATGCGCCCCGAGTGCAGCACGAAGCCGCCGAAGGAACGCGTGGCCTCGATGATGAACTCGGCGCCTGCGCCGGCGCCCGAGACCTTCAGCGTTCCCGTGTCGCCCAACTGGCCGCCCATCTCGGCGTAGAGGTTGGTCTTGTCGAGGACGAGGCCGAAGCGGTCGTCGGGTCGGGTGTTGGGGGCGTCGATCGATTCGTCGAAGTCAGCGCCGTTCCAGATGGCCTTGACGCGTGCGCGGATGGGGCGGGCGTGGAACTTGTCCGCGTCTTCCGTGGGCTTGATGTTGAGGTTCTGGAGTTTGGCGACCTCGTCGCCCGTGAGCGCGAGGGTGTCGCTGGTGGGCTTGGCGCCGTCCGCGGCGCCGGCCTTGCCGCCGAGGCGGGACTTGACGCGGGCTTCTTCCATCAGCTTCTCGAAGCCGGGGCGGTCGACGGTCATGCCTCGTTCGGCGGCCATGATCTCGGTGAGATCGATGGGGAAGCCGAAGGTGTCGTGGAGTTGGAAGGCGTCGGAGTCGGCGATTGTCAGCGGCCGCTGCGTGTGCAGCCTTGCCTCTCTAGCGTGAATCTCGACAAGTTGAATCGACTTCGCCTCATCGGACTGCAGAGACTGTTTGGAAACGAGCCGCCTTATGTCGAGCTCCCGATCCATGCTTGATGACGGTCCCATGCGACCAAGGGACTGCAGCGGAAAGTAGTCCGTATTCTGCTCGGCGTTGATGGCCCTAGCGATTGCCCATGCGCCAGCGAGGTCAAAGCGCTCGAGTCCGCGATCAATCGTCTTCGCGAACGACTCTTCCTCTTCGCGAATAATCGCCGCGACCCTCTTCGGGTCCTTCTTCAATTCCGGGAAGAACCCGCCGAAGTGTTCGACGATCGTCGGGACGATCTCGCAGAGGAAGACGCCCTTGGCGCCCATGTGCACGCGCCCGTAGAAGAACGCCCGGCTTCCGCACTGATTT
>CAYVSR010000427.1:0-2933 GCA_964453125.1 uncultured Phycisphaeraceae bacterium
CAAGGCGCCGGCGCCGCCCTCGCCCATCTTCGACATGCCCTGCGCGAGGTTCTCGCACTGCTGGTTCGCGCCCGCGACACCCTCGGCCAGCTCCTCCAGCTGCTTCTTCTGCTCGTCCGTGAGCGCGTCGTTGTTCTCGAGCGCCTTCTTGAGACCCTCGAGATCGGAGGCCAGCCCCTTGTCCATCCCCTTCTCTTCAAGGGCCCTCTCGACGGCCTCCTTCTGCTGCGCCAGGCGCGCCAACTGCCCCGCGAGGTCCTTCGCCTGCTCCTTGAGCCGGCGCTGCTGCTCTTCGGTCATGTTCCCCTGGGCCGCCTGCTCCTGCAGCTGGTCGAGCGCGCTCTTCGCGCCCGCGAAGTCGCCGCGCTGCAGCGCCTTGGCGGCGTCGTCCAGCGGGCCCGGGCCAGGGCGGCGCAGGTCGCGCATCGCCTCTCGCATGGCGTCGAGCTTGATCCCCTTCTCGCCCGAACGCACGTCCGCCAGCCGGTCCGTCACGTCCGTCAGGCGCTTCACCGCGGCGCGACGGATCTGCTCCGCGCTCGCCGGTCCGGCGACCGGCTCGTCCATCGGCGCGCCGCCCTGCTCGGCCCCCTCGACGCCCGCCAGCAGCGAGTCGAGCTTCTCCCGGTCCGCCGCAACTTCCGCCGCCACGGTCTGCGCCTCGACCCGGTCGGTCTCCTTCGCCGCGATCCGCGCGCCCGCGCCCAGCACGTCCCACGTGGGCACGAGCGCCCACACCAGCGCGAACGCGCCGCCCGCGGCAAGCGGGCCCCACCACAGCCTCGGCGCCCGGACGGGGAACTCGCGCCGCACCACCAGCCCACGCGCCACGCGCTCCGCCTCTTCCTCGGTCGCCCGGCTCCACGCGTCCGCCCCGCCGCGCACGAACATCGCGGTGCTCAGCGTCTCGCGCAGCCCGGCCCGGGCGTCGATGGCCCGGGCGACGTCGATCGCGCCCGGCCTGGTCCGCCACGCCCACGCCGCGCACGCCAGCGCCCCCGCCGCGCCCACGCCGAGGGCGACGGCCGGCCAATCGATCGGGAAGGCAAACACGCGCTGGGCGATCAGCAGCAGCGTCAGCGCTGCGCCAGCCCCGGACGCGATCACGACGAGCGCCCGGCCGGCGCGCCCCAGCGCCAGCCACCGACCCGCCCGACCTACCGCCCGGGTGACCTCGTTCATGGCCTAAGCGTAGACGGTCGGCTCCGGCGCCGGTTCCCCGGCGTTCCCGATCAGGCCGGGGCGCCGGGGTCCACCCCGCGCTCGATCAGGCCGATCTTTTCGACCCGCTTGGCGTGACGCCCGCCGCTGAACGGCGTCCCCAGGCAGGTGTCGATGATCTTCAGGATCAGTTGCACCCCCAGCAGGTCGGCCGAGAGGCAGATGACGTTGGCGTCGTTGTGGCTGCGGCTCATCTCCGCCGTGATCTCGTCGTGCACCAGCGCCGCCCGGATGCCCTTCACCTTGTTCGCCGCGATGCACGACCCCATGCCCGTGCCGTCGATCAGCACGCCGATGTCGTGCTCCCCTCGCGAGACGGAAGACGCGACGATCGCGGGCATCGAGCGGGTGAGCGAGCATTGGGTGACGAACACCGCGCGCGGCGCCGTGGCGCGGGGCGTGGCGTTCTCAGACGAGGCGGGGCGCCTGAGCCGCGAGGCGGCCCGCGCGGTCGGCGCGGACATCTGCGCCGTGGACCTGCTGGAGTGCCCGCGCCGCGGGCTGCTGGTCAACGAGGTGAACCACTCGATGGAATTCCGCAACAGCGTCGCCGCGACGGGTGTTGATATCCCGGGCGTGGTGGCGGAGCACGCGATGACGCTTGGCGCGTGCGCGGGGGCGGCGCGATGACCGTTCGCGCGAGCGTGATCGGCGCCAGCGGGTACACCGGGGGCGAACTCCTCCGCTTGCTGCTCGGGCGCCCCGACGCAGAGGTGGTCGCGGCGACCTCGCGGGCCCTCGCCGATCAGCCCCTGCACCGGGCGCACCCCTCGCTGCGCGGGCATTCCGACCTGACCTTCAGCCGCGCAGACGATGCGCCGGACAGCGATGTGGTCTTCCTGTGCATGCCGCACGGCGTGGGCGCGGGCGAGATCGACCGGTGGCGGGCCAAGGCGCCGCTGGTCATCGACCTCTCGGCGGACTTCCGCCTGCGTTCGCACGCCGCGTACCGGACGTGGTACGCCCAGGCGCACCCGCGCCCGGACCTGCTGGGCGAGGCGGTGTACGGGCTGCCCGAGATCTCGCGCGAGGCGCTGCGATCCGCGAAGCTGATCAGCGGCGTGGGGTGCAATGCGACGGCGATGATCCTCGCGCTGCTGCCCCTGGCGCGCGCGGGGCTGATCGAGCGGGTGATCGCCGACATCAAGGTGGGGTCGTCGGAGGGCGGGCGCGAGTTCTCCGCGGCGTCGCACCACCCCGAGCGCTCGCGCGCCATCCGCACGTACGCCCCGACGGGCCACCGGCACGCGGCGGAGGTGACGCAGGCGCTGGGCGAGTTCACGCTGGACGTGTGCGTGACGGCGGTGGAACTCGTGCGTGGCGCGCTGTGCACGGCGCACGTGATCCCCGCGCGGCGCGTCGAAGAGAAGGAACTCTGGCGCCTGTACCGCGAGGCCTACGCCGCGGAGCCCTTCGTGCGCATCGTCAATGACAAGGCGGGCACGCACCGCCTGCCGGACCCGCGCGTGCTCAGCGGCAGCAACCACGCGGACGTGGGCTTCGCGGTGGACGCGGGCACCGGGCGCATCGTGGCGCTGTGCGCGATCGACAACCTGGTGAAGGGCGCCGCGGGGTCGGCTGTGCAGGCGATGAACATCGCGCTGGGCCTGCCCGAGCGCACAGGGCTGGAGTTTCCGGGGCTCCATCCCGTGTGATGCGGGCGGCGCGAGGGGCGAGAAAGGAAAGGACGGCGATGGCGGAGACGATCGTGA
>CAYVSR010000428.1:0-2928 GCA_964453125.1 uncultured Phycisphaeraceae bacterium
AGATCGACCTGAATCCCGACAAGATGCGGGCCCACCGCGTCACGATGATGGACGTCTACGACGCCGTCCGCAAGAGCAATATCGACGTGGGCGCGAAGGTCGTTGAGAAGAGCGGCGTCGAGTTCTTCATCCGCGGCCTGGGATTCATCAAGTCGATCGAGGACCTCGAAAGAGTCGTCATCCGCCAGGAGGGCGGCACGCCGCTGTACCTCAAGAGCGTTGCCACCGTGCAACTCGGTCCTGACTTCCGGCGCGGGGCATTGGACAAGGGGGGCGTCGAGGCCGTGGGTGGCGTCGTGCTCATGCGCTATGGCGAGAACCCGCGCGAGGTGGTTGCTCGCGTCAAGGACAAGATCGCCCAGTTGGAGGCGGGCCTCCCCAGCAAGAAACTGGCGGACGGGCGAATCTCCAAGGTAAGGCTTGTCCCGTTCTACGACCGCACGACGATCGTGCAGGAGACGATCGGCACGCTGAAGACTGCCCTTTTCGAGGAAGCGATCATCGCGAGCCTCGTCATTGTGTTCTTCCTGATGCACCTGCGAACCACGGTGGCGGTGCTGCCCACGCTCCCGCTCGCGCTCGCCGGCTCGTTCATCCTGATGTACGCCTTCGGCATCGACAGCAACATCATGTCGCTCGCCGGGCTGGCCATCGCCATCGGCGATGTGGCGGACATGGGCATCATCATGGCGGAGAACATCTACCGCCGACTTGCCGCGGCGACGGAGGAGGAGAAGAAGGAAAAAGGTCACTTCGGGATCGTCTACGAAGGCGCAACCGAAGTCGGCGGCGCGATCATCACCGCCGTCACCAACACCATCGTCTCCTTCATCCCCGTCTTCTTCCTCACGGGCCAGGAAGGAAAGCTCTTCGGACCACTCGCGTACGCCAAGACCTTCGCCATCGGGTCGTCGGTGGCGCTGGCGCTTACGGTCGTGCCGTTCCTCTGCTACCTGCTCTTCCGCCCCGTGAAGTGGAAGGCGGGGTTGACGCTCGGGGTCGCGGCGGCCATAGGTGTCCTGGCGATGCTCGCGACGCATCTCGCGCTCATGTGGGGGCTCGCGGTCGGTCACGACCGCGGCTGGCTGATCGCCGTCGCCGTCGGCGTGGGCGTGGCCCTCTGCGTCGTCCGCATGACCCGAGAGAAGTTCATCCCGCTGGACCGGAACCCCGTGTCGCGCGTCATCGCCCGCGCGTACATCCCGACGCTCCGCTGGGTGCTCTACCACAAGAAGACCTTCATGCTCGCGCCGCTGCTGATCCTCTTCACCGGCCTCACGGTGTGGCTGGGCATTCATCGCACGCTGCTGCCGGTGGAGTGGGCAGTCAACATCTTCGCCGGCGGGAAGGCGTCACCTGAACTCAAGAAGGCGATGTACGCCGACGAGAAGACGGACCTCACACGTCCCCTCATCGAACTCGGCCAACTCCGCTGGCAGACCGTCCGCAACTCCCACGGTGGCCGGCACACCCGCCTTCTGTGGCGGCGGCAAGACCCCGCCGAGCGCACCGCCGAAACCGCCGCGGGCCTTGCCGTCATCAAAGAAGGCCGGATCCTCCCGGGCTTGGGCCGCGAGTTCATGCCCCCGCTGGATGAGGGCGCGCTGCTCTACATGCCCTCGCTCCTGCCGCAGGCTTCGCTCTCACAGGCCGTGGAAGTCAACAGCAAGCAGGATCTGGCGATCGCCACCGTGCCCGAGGTCGAAAGCGTCGTTGGCAAGATCGGCCGCGCCGAATCCGCCCTCGACCCCGCGCCCATCGGCATGATGGAATCGATTGTGATCCTCAAGCCCGAGAGCCAGTGGCGCACCAAGAAGGTCGAGCGGTTCTTCTCAGGCTGGCCCGGCATCTTCCGCACGCCGCTCTCCTGGGTCTGGTCCGAGGAGCGTCGCTTCACCAAACAGGAGATCCTCGCCGATCTCCAAGAATGCACCGCCATCCCCGGCGTGCTCCCCACCTGGCTCCAGCCGATCCAGACCCGCCTGGTCATGCTCCAGACCGGGTTCCGCGCCATGATGGGCGTCAAGATCTACGGCAGCGACCTCCGCGAGATCGAGAAGATCGGCCTGCAGATCGAGCAGTTCCTCCGCGAGGTGCCCGGCGCCACCGACATCGTCGCCGACCGCATCGTCGGCAAGCCCTACATCCAGATCGAGATCGACCGCGAGCGCATCGGCCGCTACGGCGTCAACATCCGCGATGTGCAAGACGTCATCGAGATGTCCCTGGGCGGCATGAACCTTATGGAGTCGGTCGAGGGCCGCGAGCGCTACCCGATTCGCATCCGCCTGGCCCGCGACTTCCGCGAGGACATGGAGGCCATCGAGCGGATCAACGTCCCCTCCTCGACCGGGGCGCAGGTGCCGCTGGCGCAACTGGCCGAAATCTCCACCGTGCTGGGCCCGCAGGAGATCAAGGGCGAGCGCGGCCTGCTGGTCGGCTATGTCACCATGAACACCCGTGATCGCGACGAGGTCTCCGTCGTACAGGACGCCGAAGCACTGCTGCAGCAGGCCCTCAAGGAGGGTCGGCTCACGCTCCCGCCGGGGTACTACTGGGAATGGTCCGGCCAGTTCGAGAACCAGGTCCGCGCCACCAAGCGGATGCAGGTACTAGTGCCCATCACGCTGGGCATCATGTTCGTGATGCTCTACCTCGGCTTCAAGCGCTGGTGGATCGCCCCGGTGATCTTCTTCGGCGTGCTGGTCTCGGCTTCGGGCGGCTTCATCATGCTCGCGCTGTGGGGCGTAAACCTCTCGGTGGCCGTGTGGGTCGGGTTCCTCGTGCTCTTCGGTGTGGTGGACGACGACGGCGTGGTCATCGGCACCTATCTCGAAGGCGTCTTCAAGGACCGCACGTTCACCTCGAAGAACGAGATCCGCGAGGCGGTGATCGACGCGGGCCTCAAGCGCATCCGCCCGTGCCTCA
>CAYVSR010000429.1:0-2918 GCA_964453125.1 uncultured Phycisphaeraceae bacterium
GCGCCGACAAGCGCATCGGCAACCAGTTCCTCTACCCCGGCCTCGGCTACGGCGGCTCGTGCTTCCCCAAGGACACCCTCGCCTGCATCGCCATGGGCAAGCAGAAGAGCGTCCCCACGCCCATCAGCCAGGCCGTGCACGACGGCAACCAGCGCCAGCGCAAGGTGTTCTTCGACAAGATCACCGGCCACTTCGGCGGCGCCGCCGGGCTCAAGGGCAAGACGCTTGCCTTCTGGGGCATGGCGTTCAAGCCGCAGACCGACGACATCCGCGAGGCCCCGGCCCTCACGCTGATGGAGATGGCCAAGGCCGCGGGCGCCAAGATCCGCGCGTTCGACCCCGTCGCCGCCGAGAACGTCGAGCGCGAGAACCCCGGCGCGTACGAGATCAGCGACGGGCTGTACGAGACCCTCCGCGGCGCCGACGCGCTGGTCATCAGCACCGACTGGGACGAGTTCAAGCACCCCGACTTCGAGAAGGTCAAGGGCCTCATGAAGTCCGCCGTGATCTTCGACGGGCGCAACCTGTACCGGCGCGAGCAGATGAAGAAGTCCGGCTTCACGTACTACTCCGTCGGTCGCGCGCCGGTGAAGGCGTGACGCGCCCCGCCGCGCCCACGCGAGGCTGAGCACGCAGCATGAGCAGCGCCGCCGTCGGAAAGCCAGGGCTCCTCGGGCGCGCAATGGCCTCGCTGCACGCGCCCGTCTACGCCTCGCGCCTCCGCGCGCTCACCCACGCCATCTTGCCCCACCTGCGCGAGAACGACCGCGTGCTCGATGTCGGCTGCGGCTTCGGCGCCCTCGGGCGCGCCCTGCTCGACGCCCCGGGCGCCCCCGCCGGCCTCCGCGTCGAGGGCCTCGAGCGCCACCCGCGCGGCGGCGAGGCGATCCCCGTCACCGGCTACGCCGGCGCGGCCATGCCCTTCGCCGACAACGCCTTCGATGCCGTCATCGTCGCCGACGTCCTCCACCACGAGGAGCACCCGCATCGCCTGCTGGCCGAGTGCGTCCGCGTCTCGCGCCGCCTGGTCATCATCAAGGACCACCGCCTCGGGGGTTTCCTCTCGCGACCCCGCGTCTCGGTGATCGACTGGGCCGCGAACGCGCCCTACGGCGTACGATGCCTGTACCGCTACAACACCGCGGCGCAGTGGCGCTCGTGGGCGGCGATGCACGGGGTCGAAACAGTCGAGGAGCGCACGGCGATGAACCTCTACCCGCCGATGGTGAACCTGGCGTTCGGGCGCGGTCTCCAGTACTTCGCCGTGTGGCGCAAGGGCGCGCCCGCCGGCGGGGGCCCCGGGGCGTGACCCGCGCCGCCCACGACCAGCCGCCGACCACGCGCACCCTCGCGGCGCGCAAGCCCCCGGCGGGGCGCACCCTCATGCCCCTGCTGCGCCTGGCGCGCCCCCACCAGTGGAGCAAGAGCGTCTTCGTGCTCATCGGGCCCTTCTACCACCTGCCGATGGCGGCGAGGGAAGCCCGCGACCTCGCGTCCATCCTCGTGCCCGCGCTCGTCGCCGCCGGGGCGTTCGCGGTGGTCTCCAGCGCGTGCTACGTCATCAACGACATCTTCGACGCCGAGGCCGACCGGCGACACCCGCGCAAGCGCAACCGCCCCATCGCCAGCGGCGCCGTGCGCCCGGGCGCGGCGTGGGGCTTCGCGTTCGCGCTCTTCGCCGTCGGCTTTCTCGCGCTCGCGTTCCTGCCCGGCGCGGCGCCGGGCGGCGTGGCCGAGGCCGTCACGCCGCGCACGTGGGTCGCCGGCGCCCTGCTGCTGTACGCCGCGAACGTCACGGCGTACTCTGCGTTCATCAAGCGCTCGGTGATCACCGACGTCATGAGCCTGAGCGTGGGCTTCGTGCTCCGCGTGATGGCGGGCTGCTGGGCCGTCGGCATCATGCCCACCGTCTGGCTGCTCAACGTCACGCTGTTCCTCGCCATGTTCCTCTCGTTCGGCAAGCGCCTGGGCGAGCGCAAGATGCTGCTCGCCGCCGCGATGGAGGGCGAGGGCGGGGGCGACCCGCGCGCCGCCGCGGCACGCGCCATGGAGGCCGCGGCGCTCCACCGGCGCGTGCAGGCCTCGTACACCGACACCCTGCTCCAGATGGCCGTGGTCGTGACCGGCGTCGCCACGCTCATGGGCTACGCGGCGTACGTGCAGGCGCAGGCCGACAAGGGCCTGTACTACGCCGGCTTCAACCTGCTCTGGCTCACCATCCTGCCCGCGACCTACTGCCTGCTGCGCGCCATCGTGCTGATCGAGCAGGGCGAGTACGACGACCCGACCGAACTGGCGATCCACGACCGCCCCTTCCAGTTAGGCGCCGCGGCGTTCGCCATCATCACCGCCGTGGTGATGTGGGTCTTCAAAGGCTGAGGGCCGGCCTCAGGACGGGCAGACGATCCCGAAGCGCCCGAGCACGATGTTGAGGTCGGAGAAGTTGACGCTGCAGTCGTTGTTCACGTCGCCGGGGATGCCGGGGAACGACTGGCCGAAGTTGCTCAGGACGAGGTTCAGGTCGGCGAAGTCGATGCGGTTGTCGTCGTTGGCGTCGCCGGCGCAGGGGTCGTTGAAGCCCCGCACCACGATCACGCGGTCGCCGCCGCCGAACGTCGAGAACAGGAAGTCGCCCGTCTCGGCGTCGATGTGGGCTCCCTCGGCGCCGCTCAGCCCGCTGATGAACACGCGGCGCGTCGAGGGGATCGGGTCGCCGTTGGCGTCGAGTTCGTAGGCGGACACCGCGCCCGCCGAATACTCGCTGATCAGCGCGCTGTGCGTCGGGAACTGGGGCGAGCCGGCGCGGATGAACACGATGCCCTCGGGCCCGAAGCCGACGTTTACGGGCGCCGACACGGCCCCGATGTCGAACGTGCCAGCGCCGTCCGGAACAAGATCCAACGTGTACCAGAAGCCCG
>CAYVSR010000430.1:0-2916 GCA_964453125.1 uncultured Phycisphaeraceae bacterium
CCGTTGCTGACCAAGGCCGTGCCCAAGGGGGTTCGCTTCGAGTCAACCGTCGCAAGAGGACTGCCGCGCGTTCCGGTCGCGCCCCACAAGCTCACGCAAGCTGTACTCAACCTCATCGTCAACGCCGGCGAGGCGATCCAGTCGATGCGCAATCGCCCACAACGTGCGGTCGTGCGGCTGTGGGCTCACGCCCCGGGGGGAAAGGCGGTGGGCGCACGCGAGGTCCACCTGGGCATCGCTGACAACGGCCCCGGAATGACGCCCGAAGTGCGCGCCCATGCGTTCGACGCTTTCTACACAACAAAAAAGCGCGGCCTGGGAACCGGCCTCGGCCTGTCGCTGGTACGGAGCGTGGTGGTGAACGCCGGAGGAGAGCTCGACGTCGAGACTTCGCCGGGCAAGGGTGGGAAAGTGGGCACCGAGATCGTCCTCACGTTCCCGATCGCTCACGAACGCGAGGGCAGCGACTCTGCTCGCGCGGCAACGGTGCATCTCCGCGACCGCCGCGCTGCGTCGATGGCCGCGCACATCCTGGAAGCAGCCGGGTGGCAAGTCACTCGCGCCAATGATCCGATCCCTCCTCTCCCTCCTGCACGCGGCGGTTCGACGATCTGGGTCACACAGCCCGGTGAACGTGCTTCCAAGGCGGCGAGGGAATACGCGAAGGGTGCTCGTTGCGCCATCGTCGCCGTCGGAAAGCCGCGCCCGCTTGCCCCATGGGCGAGGCTCGGGGCGATCGTAGTCGAGACCCCGCGTGACTTCGATACCCTGCGCGACGCGATCGGGCGGGCCATCGCGGCCGTCACAGGAGCACGCCGATGACCCCGCCCCGCAAACCCCGCGATCCACGCCGGTCATCCGCCCAAACGCCGCTTTCGGGAGCCACGGGGGTGATCCGTCTGCTCTGTGTTGACGACCACGCGTTCCTCGTTGAGGGTCTCAAGGCTCAGTTCTCCGTGTCGGGTGAAGGGCGGGAGTTCAAAGTCGTCGGACGGCTGGCGACCGCGCAGAATCTCGTCGCGGAAGCCCAACGTCTTCGTCCCGACATCATCCTGCTCGATATTGAGATGCCCGGACCCGACCCTTTCGAGATGGCCGACCGTCTGCACCGGCAGAACGAGCGCACAAAGATCGTCTTCCTCAGCGCCTACGTTCGCGACCACTACATCGCCGAGGCGTACCGCTGCGGCGCCTGCGGCTACTTCTCGAAGGCCGACGAGATCAACGACATCATCCACGGGCTGCGCCAGATCGCCATGGAAGGGGGGGCGGATTGCGAGTTCGTCTTCGGCCCCAAGGTCAAAGCCCGGTGCCGCCCGCCCAAGCAGCGGCATACCCTTGGAGGTGTGCGTAGCGCCAAGCGCGAAGCCCAGCCGCCATCGCGCCTGGAGACGCTGTCGGCCCGCGAGCTGGAGGTGCTGCGCCTGATCGGCAAGGGCCTCTCCCGCAACCAGGTCGCCAAGGCCCTCTCGCGCAGCGCCAAGACGATCGACCGCCACCAGGAGCGGATACTCAAGAAACTGGGCCTGGCGACCCGCGCTGAGTTGATGAAGTTTGCTATCCGCGAGGGATTGGCGGAAGCGTGAAGCTGTTGCGCCGGTCTTGGCCAATCGCGCGCAACCCGGCCCACTGCCAAACTCTCCCGGATGTGTTGAGGACAACGCATAAAGTAGAGATGTTCACTTGTCCGCCAATCGTGCAGTGAAGCCGATGTCGCTCACGAGTTTGGCCAGTGCCTCGCGGCTCACGCTGCTCTCATGATCGATCACGGCCCGTTCGGCCTCGCGGTCCACCTTCACGTCCTTCACGCCCTCGACGCGGCCCAGGGCCCGCTCGATGCTTCCAGCGCATCCGGCACAGTGCATGCCCTCGATCTTGAGGATGGTCTTCATGGCGTGCTCCCGACGTTCTTGGTGGAAGCGGGCGCATCGGACATCACGAGCCGCCCTCCGACTGCGTATTCCAGTTCGATGTGAGCGATGGCAGCCTGGCGCTCCAGCTCGTTGAGTTTCGTCCGTGCGTCAATGAGTTCCCGCTGGGCCTCCAGCAACACCGTCACATCGGCCTGCCCCGCCTTGAGCGCGGCTTCCGCGAGCGTCAGGTTCCGCTCCGAGATCGCCAGCACCGTCGAGCGGTACTGCTCGACCAGCCGAGAGGCACTCTCGAGCTCGACCCACGCGACGCGGGCCTCGCGCACGGCACGCTGCGACACCGCCTCGTAGTTGCCGAACGCCGCGCGGGCGAGCGACCCGGCTTTGGCGATCTGGGCCTTATTGGTGTCGAAGATCGGGATGCCCACTTCGACCACCGGACCGATGGTCTTCTTCCCGTCCACGTCCCGCTCGAAGTCCGCGCCCAGCCCGAAGTCCTGCAGGCGGTTCATTTCTTGGACGGACAGGTCCGCCCGTTGGGCTTCGACGATGGAACGGGCCGCGGCCACATCCAGTCGCTGCGCGCCCGCGAGGATGATCGCGGTGGCTTCCTCGAGTGAAAGCGCCGCGGCGAGGGATGCGTCCGCCTCGGCCGTCCATTCCGCGTTCTCGCTGGCGAAGCCGATCAACTCCAGCATCCGGCGGCGGACTTTGGCGAGATCGCGGACCACGATGGCACGCTCGGCCTCCGCCTTGGCCTGTTGCTGCTTCGCTCGGTTGACATCGAGCGTGGTCCCCTCTCCGCCGCGCACACGAGCTTCGAGCGAGTCGATGGATTTCTGGATCGTCGCAAGGTTGTGGTCGGCGTGGTGGACTGCCCATTGACCGAAAGCAATGCGCGTGTGCGTGGCCTTCACCTCCGCTACCAGCCGCAGGGCCTTGTCGGAGATGTCGAGCACGGTTTGGTTGAGCCGGGCGTCAGCGGCCCTAATCTTGCCGCCGCGCAGCCAGAGGGCCGTGAACGACTGCACGACCTGCGCCCCGA
>CAYVSR010000431.1:0-2914 GCA_964453125.1 uncultured Phycisphaeraceae bacterium
CTCGTCGTACTGCGCGGGGTGGGAGGAGATCTCCGCCGCGGCGGGCTGGAACTTCGTCGCCGCGGAGCCTTACGGGCTGTGGGTGTTCCCCGCGGGGATGGCCTCGATGACCGGGGCGATGCACGAGCGCATCCACGCCGGCGTGGGGCCCGACAGGCTGCGCACGTCGAGCGTGGTGGTGGACGTGCGCCGCTACAAGGGCGACTACCTCGTGACCGTGGGGCGCGAGGACCGCACGGTGTACTCCATCCGCGCCCGCCGGCTGGTGATGGCGTGCCCGAAGTTCGTGCTCAAGCACATCATGCCCGACATGCTGGCGGAGGACCCCATCCGCGCCAACGCGATCGACCTCATGGAGTGGCGCTGCTACGCGGTGATCAACGTGCTGCTCAACACCGGGTTCGACCGCGACTACTTCGACCTCTTCACCATGGACGACGGCGCGCCCGCACCCCCGAAAGCCATCGAGGACTGGCACCGGCCGGTGGACATGGTCAACGCCACGTTCGGCGTGCACGGCACAAAGGATCGCGGGGCGCTCACCTTCTACTGGCCCGTGCCCTACCAAACCGGTCGGGCGTTCCTCGGGCTCGACCACGCGGTGGAGCGCGTGGGCAGGCGATTCCTGCCTCACCTCGACCGCGTGCTGGGCGCACTGGGCCTGGGGCGTCAGCACGTCGAGCAGGTGCGCATGACGCGCTGGGGGCACCCGATCCCAGTGTCGGCGCCGAACATGATCGCGCATGGGCACGTGCAGGCGGCGCGGGCGCCGATCGACGGCAAGGTCTTCTTCGTGAACCAAGACAACTGGGCGCTGCCCGCCGTCGAGAACACGCTGCTCGACGCGATCGAGTTCGCGCCGATGGTTCCAGAAGGCCTCTGACGTCGCGCACGGCCGGTTTCCCGAACGCCTCCCGATCAGCCCCGGCGCGGAATTCAGCCGGAATTGAGCGGTCGGGTGGTGCAATCGCGCCGCGGCGCGTGAGCATGGTGGGCGCTTCGTCGCTGATGTCGGAGCGGGCATCTCGCCCCGCCCCGAACCGACCCGAGCCAGCCAAGGAGACCACACCATGCAGCGCCACGCCTCACTCGCGCACGCCGCCCTCGCCGGACTTGCCGCGCTCACGTTCGCCGACCTCAACCGAGCCCTCGCTCAGGGCGTGAGCCACGCGCCCGACAGCGCCGCCACCACCGGCCCCGGCCTCGCCTTCGGCGACGCGAACGGGGACCGCGTCGTCAATTTCCTCGACCTGAACATCTGCCTCTCGCAGTTCGGACAGTTCGGCGTTCTCAGCGCCGACTTCAACCACGACGGGCGCGTCGACTTCCTCGACCTGAACATCCTGCTCTCGACGTACGGGCAGATCAACTGGGGCGTCGGCGCCGCGTTGCCCACGCCCACCGGCGACGTCATCGTCCGCCCCGGCGTCAACGGCACGTTCACGTTCTCGGTCATCAACCTGATGCCGACGCTCGCCCAGACGGCCAACTACACCATCACCAAGTCTTCGGGCCCCTCGGCCCTGTTCATCACGCCCAGCAACGGCACGCGCCCGCTGACGGCCGGCCAGACGTACAGCGCCGGCGGGCAGGTGTTCCTGCAGACGCCCACCAACGCCGGCACGTTCTCAGAGATCAAGATCCAGGTCGCCGGTCAGGGCGGGGCCGCGGCGGAAGCCGTCAAGAAAGTCTGCGTCGTCCCGACCGGCGAGACCAACGCCTGGAACGCCTGGGACGCGGCCAACGCCACCGTCGGGCGCTGGCGCGGCACGCTCACGCCCGCCAACGTGAACTTCAACGGGCGCAGCGTCACCGAGCGCGACCCCGGCGGCGGCGGGCCCGATTCCTGCCACTTCAACGGCGCCACCTACGCCGCATTCACCGCCATCACCGGCGGCACGTGGGCCGTCGGCGCCGGCAACGTCTGGGGCGACGACTTCGTCGGTTGGTTCCCCGCGGCGGTCACCTACTACCGGGCACAGGGCCGGGCGCCGTGCGGCACGACGTTCCCGCAGCGCATGGAGATCGACTGCCCCGGCGGCGACCAGGCGTACCAGACCAACACCCTCGGTTGCGCGATGACCGCCGCCATCCCCGCGATGAACGGAAACCCCGCCGTGCCCGGCACCGTCTCCAGCACGCGCTCGGGCAACACGCAGACCAAGAACTGGCCGTGAGCCCCGCCCCGGCCCGTCGCTCAATCTTCCGGACACCCGCGCCGACACACACACGAACCACCGCTCCCAGGAGCAACCCGATGAACCGCCTCACGCTGATCACCGCCTGCCTCGCCCTCGCGTCCGCCGCCATCGCGGCCCAGAACGCCCAGCCCGCCGGTCCCGAGAACATGATCCGCTCCCTCCGCCTCTCGGTCGCCGAGCCGCGCCCCGTCGCCGCCGCGATCCTCGCCCTTGAGCAGCGCCACGGTGTGGCGATCTCGTACGAGGACGCGCCGTACGAGCACGCCGCCGACATGCAGGATGTCTCGCTGCAGGTTCGCCGCGACCTCGCGCTCTACCCCGCCGGCCAGGCCCCCGCGGTGCTCGTGCCCCGGCCCGGCGCGATCGAGATCGCCTACGACGCCGACCGCACGACCGGTGAGCCCGTCAGCCTCGCCGCCACGCTCGCCGCGCTGCTCGACGCCAACGTGGCGGCGGACAACGCGGGCGACTTCCGCGTCGTCGGCGCCGGCGACATGGCGCACGTCGTCCCCGCGTCGGCGAAGGACGCGACCGGCGCCGTCGTCGCCGTGCACGCCGTGCTCGACACCGTCGTCACGACGCCGGCGATCGAGAAGAACGGCATCGACGCGCTGAACGCGCTGTGCGACGCCCTGAGCCGCCAGTCCGGCCAATTGGTGGTGGTCGGCACGATCCCCGCGAACCTGTTCGGCAACGCGAGCGTGCGCCTGCCC
>CAYVSR010000432.1:0-2909 GCA_964453125.1 uncultured Phycisphaeraceae bacterium
CGGCGACTGCGCCGAGACCCTCGCCGACTGCCGCCCCGAGGCCATCGCCAACAAGCTCAAGATCCTGCTGCAGATGTCGCTCGTGCTGGTGCACGCGGCCAAGCGGCCGGTCATCCGCGTCGGGCGATTCGCGGGGCAGTACACCAAGCCCCGATCCAGCGCGACCGAGACGCGCATCACCGCCGGCGGCGAGCAGACCACCCTCCCCTCCTACTTCGGCGACCTCATCAACGGCGCCGAGTTCACGCCCGAGGCCCGCCGCCCCAACCCGCACCTGATGGTCCGCGGCTACCAGCACGCGGCGCTCACGCTCAATTTCATCCGCGCGCTCACCGAGGGCGGGTTCGCCGACCTGCACCACCCGGAGAACTGGGACCTCGCCTTCTTTCAGCACGCGAGCCTCCCCCCCGCCCTGCGCGAGCGGTACCAGCGCATGCGCTCGCAGCTCGCCGACGCGCTCCGGTTCATGGAGGCCCTCGGCGAGACCAGCGTGCACGAACTCACCCGCGTCGAGTTCTTCGCCTCGCACGAGGCGCTGAACCTGCTGTACGAATCCGCCCAGACACGCATGCCCCCGCGACGCGAGCGTTTCTACAACCTCTCCACCCACCTGCCCTGGCTGGGCGACCGCACACGCGACCTCGGCGGCGCCCACGTCGAGTACCTCCGCGGCATCGCGAACCCCGTCGGCGTGAAACTCGGCCCCACCGCCACGCCCGCCGACGCCGCAGCGCTGGTACGCGCCCTCAACCCCTCCGCCGAACCCGGCAAGACAGTCGTCATCACGCGCCTCGGCGCGAAGCACGTCGCCCGCCTGCTGCCCGCGCTCATCGACAGCGTGCGCGCCACCGGCGTGCCGGTGCTGTGGGTGTGCGACCCGATGCACGGCAACACCACGACCACCGGCGCCGGCGTCAAGACGCGCGACTTCAACGCGATCGCCGACGAGTGCGACGCCGCCTTCGACGCCCACGCAAGGGCGGGCTCCGCCCTCGGGGGGCTGCATTTCGAACTCACGGGCGAGGACGTGACCGAGTGCACCGGGGGCGCCGCGGGGCTCACCGAGGCCGACCTCGACCGGAACTACCAGAGCCTGTGCGACCCGCGCCTTAACTACCACCAGGCAATGGAGTTAGCGTTCCGCATCGCCGCCCGTCTTGCGCCGAGCGCCGACTGAATCGGGGCTTCCGGGGAGCGCCGGGCTGACGAAATCTTGGCCCAACCGCCGCGTCTTTCCGCCGCGCGGCGCAAAAGTCCGCCGGGGGAGGCGTCGATAACCACGGTGGTCGCGCCGCCCGCCCCTTTGCGGAGTTGGGACGCGGCGAGCCAAGCGGAGCCAACCCATGCTCGACCTCCACGCACCCGCCGCCACGCCGCACGAGCCCCGAAACCCCTTCGCGTTCGAGCGGCGCACCGCGGAGCGCGTGGACGCGTCCGGCCCGCTGCAGGCCGTGCTCGCCAACGGGCGCGACATGCCGTGGGTCATGCGACTCGGCCTCGTCAACGCCAGCACCACCGGCCTGTGCGTGCGTCACGACACGCCGCTGGCCCCCGGCACGCGCCTCTCGCTGCGTGTCGACCCGGTGCATGGCGGGTGGAAGACGGGCACCGTCGTCCGCTGCTTGCCCGTCGGCGCCGGGACCACCGACCTGTTCGAGGTCGGCATCTCGTACGAACTCAAGCGCGTCGCGGCGTGAGGCTCAGGACAGTTCCTGCATCGCCTCGTTGATCGTCCGCACGGGAACGATCTCGACGCCCTTGGGCGCCCGCGCCGCGCCGCCGGTTTTCGCTCCGGCGCGACCCGTGATGATCCGCGTGTAGCCCAGGCGCGACGCCTCCAGCACGCGCGCCTCCATCTGCGACGCGGGGCGCACCTCACCGCCGAGGCCCACCTCACCCACCGCGCACGCCGCGGGCGCGAGCGCCTTCTTGAAGTGCGAGCCCGCGATGGCCAGCGCGAGGGCCAGGTCCGCCGCGGGTTCGACCACGCGCACGCCCCCCACCGCCTGGGCGAACACGTCGCGGTCGGCGAGTCGCAGGCCCGCGTGCGTCTCGAGCACGGCGATCAGCATGGCCAGACGGTTGGGGTCCAGCCCGCTCGCCTTGCGCTTCGCCGCGCCCAGGAAGCCCGTCGCCGTCAGCGCCTGCACCTCCACCAGCATGCAGCGCGAGCCGGTGACGGTGGGCACCGCCACAGCGCCGGGGCGGGGCTTCTCGTCGCGGGTGGGCATGACGCCGCCAGCGTCGCGCACTTCGGCGAGGCCGGCGCCGGTCATCTCGAACAGGCCGATCTCGAGCGTCGTGCCGAAGCGGTTCTTGACGGCGCGCACCACGCGCAGGCCGTGGTGCCGGTCGCCCTCGAAGTACAGCACGGCGTCCACGAGGTGCTCGAGCAGACGAGGGCCCGCGAGCGCGCCTTCTTTGGTCACATGCCCCACCAGCGCCACCGCCACGCCGCCGGCCTTCGCAAGGTAGACCAGCTCGGTGCAGCACCGGCGGAGCTGCGAGACGGTGCCGGGCGAGGCGTCGAGGCCCGCGTGGTAGATCATCTGGATCGAATCGATCACCATGAGCGCGGGGCGCACGCGTCGGGCCTGCTCGACGATGCGCGCGAGGTTGGTGTCGGCGAGCAGCCACAGCGCATCGTCGCCCTCGCCAGCCGGGCCCTTGCCCGGAGCGCCGCCGAGGCGCGTCGCGCGCATCCGCACCTGCTCGACGGATTCTTCGCTCGACACGTAGAGGCAGCGCACGCCGCGCTTGCCCAGCCCCGCCAGCGCCTGCAGCAGCAGCGTGCTCTTGCCGATGCCCGGGTCGCCACCAACAAGCACCGCGGACCCCGGCACGAACCCGCCGCCGAGCACGCGGTCGAACTCGCCGATGCCCGTGGCCAGCCGCTCGACCGGCGCAGC
>CAYVSR010000433.1:0-2893 GCA_964453125.1 uncultured Phycisphaeraceae bacterium
CCGCGACGCGCGCCGGGCGCCGGGCGAGGGGGATGACGGAAGGCGAGCCGATGGCGCCGCCGGCCCCGACGGGGTACGCGCGCACGGCGAAGTCGCTGCCGACCACAAGGTCCGGCTTGCCGTCGCCGTTGATGTCGGTGGCGACGATGTTCAAGGACAGCGGCCCCGGCGCGGAGAACCCCGCTCCCGAGACAAAGCCGCCCGCGCCGTTGTTCATGAGCGCGAGCGCCGTGCCCGCGACGGCGTCGGCGACGATGAGGTCGCTCCCGTTCACGCCGTCAAGATCGGAGGCGCTCACCACGTTCCACGCGCCGCCGGGGGCGCCGATGCCCTGCCTTGGGCCGAACACTCCCGCCGCGTCCTGCAAGTACAGCGAGATCGAGCCCGGCGCCGCGGCGTGAGTGAACACCAGGTCCTCGCGACCGTCGGCGTTGAAATCCGCGCTCGTCACGTCGGTCGGGTTCGTCGGGAAGCTGAACGACTGTGTGAAACTCCACACGTTCGGCACGACCGAAGTATTGAGCAGCCCGATAGTCGCGAAGCGGAACGGGCTGAGGATCGCAACCAGCGGCTGGCGCGTGTCGCCCTGCCCGGCGAGCGGCTTGAGCGGGTGCACCTGGATGATCGTGGCCAGCTGGTCCTCCGCGCGCGTGGGCAGGAACGCCCCCGTCCCATCGGCGGCGTTGAGCGTGAACGAGAGGAGCCGGTCGCTGCCGCCGGACGCGATATCGAGGTAATCGTCCCCGTTGAGGTCCAGGAGCGCCCCGTCGCGCGGCGCGAGCCCCTGCCCGAACTGATCGATCAGGGGAACCCGGTCGCCGACCTGCCAGCCCTCGTCGGTGTTGAGATACGTCTGGATCACGTCGTCGAACTTGTGCACCGTGAAAAGATCCGGACGGGTGTCGCCCGGGGCGTAGAAGACGCCCACGCGGTCCGCGGAGTTCGCGCCGTCGAGTAACAGCGGCGCCGTCACCCCGCCCGCCGGCGTGCCGTGATAGATGGCCACCACGCCCGGCGACCCTCCCGCTAGAACGACGTCGCGGAAGCCGTCCGCGTCGAAGTCATCGATCACCATGTTGGACGTCGAGATGCCCGGGAGTGTGAACGGGGTCTGGAACGTGCCGTTGCCGTTGCCCAGGCGCACGGCCACGCCGCCGGTGTTGGGCGAGAGCACGATGTCTGCGGAGGCGTCGGCGTTGAATCGGGTCAGGCGGCCCGTGGAGGCGCCCGGCAGCGGCGGTGTCGCTGTCGCGGACGTCGCGCCGGTCGACGTGTCCAGGTGGAGGAACGTGCCGTCGGGCTGGCCGACCAGGACGCGCGTAGCCTCGCCGCTCACCGCGAGCAGGTCCGGATGCGTGTCGCCGTTGACATCCCCGGTGGTGAGCGACTTCACGTGCGCCATGCCCGGCAGCGGGATGACTTGGCCGGGCATGAATGCGCCGGCGCCGTTGTTCCGCAGGAGTTGCAACCTCAGGGAGTCGGCGGGAAGGGCCGGGTCGAGGTGCGCGACCACGGCGTCGATCGCCCCATCGTTGCTGAAGTCGACGGCGACGAAATTGTCGGCATTGAACGGCGCAATCGGCCCCGCGAAGATGAACGGCCTGAGGATGAACGGGCCGTTGGCCTGCCCTTCCATCCAGCACAGCCCCGACTTGGTCTTCACAAAGATGTCGGTGGTGGGAGGGGTGATGACGGCGGCCAGGAGGCGCTCGGCCTCCTCCGGCGCGATGTCGGTTTCGTAGAGGTAGAAATCTTCCCCGTTCTCGACGACGTGAACCACGGACTCGCCCCGCGCGATGGCGAGGGCCGTGTGCTCCTCCGGGGTCATCGCGTTCTCGAGGATCGCAAGGTCGTACGCGAGCGGGTCGAGCGTCAGCTGGCTCTCAAGCGCGCCGGGTCGCACCTGCGACGGCGGGCACCCGCCGATCAGCGGGCAGATCCCCAGCGCCAGCGCCAGGGAGGCGAGCGTCGGGCGGGCGCGGCCAAGGCGCCGTTTCCTTTCGGGGTCGGAAGAATCGCAAGGCCGCATGGAGGCGCTCCTCGCGGAGCCCCGTACGCGCGGGCCCGCCCCCCCAATATCAGGCCCGGGCGCGGAAATGCAAGGAATCTCTGGCTCTTCGCGACGCTATTCCGGCCGCGGCGTGTAATGGCGCATCAGCCACTGACTCAGCCCGTCCAGCCCCGGGAACAGCACACGCTCGTTGATGTTCGCCTGGTCCAGCTTGTCCCGGAACTCCCACTTCAGCTTCGCGGGAACAATCAGCTTGCGGCACAAATCACGCCGGCTGTCCAGCCAGTCGTCCAGGCGCGTCGACGGCGACGACATCAGCGAGAACAACGCGTACTGGTTCAGCATCCTGTCGTCGAGCGACGGCGGCTCGAAGAACACCACGAAGTTGTCGCGCTCGCCCGGCGTCTCCACCGGCCGGTTCCCCGGGCGCCCGCCCCCGTCAACGCCCCCGGCGAACGAGAACCGGTCGAACTCCTGCAGCGAGTCCGCCGCGCGGGCCAGCAACTCCACCGTGAACACCGCCGAGCCCTCGTCGTTCAGCAGCGTCTTGAGCCGCTCGGGCAGCAGCTGGTTCGTCTTGACGAAGTCCACGCACCACAGCGCCCCGTCGCGGTCGTACTTCTCCATGTCCGCCGTCACGAAGTGCGCGGCGATGAACGGCGAGTAGGTCCAGTCCAGCAGGCGCGTCGGCAGGCCGTGGTGCTGGCCCAGCGCCAGCCAGTCCCAGACCGAGTCCGCGATGGCCTCCTGCCGGTGCGCGTACTTCCGGAAGTTGCGCAGCAGGTGCGTCTCCAGCTCGGCCGGGTTCGCCCCCAGGCGCAGCAGCCCCGAGCGCAGATCGACGCCCGCGTCGGGCGAGCCGCGGAACGCCAGCGTGGACCG
>CAYVSR010000434.1:0-2881 GCA_964453125.1 uncultured Phycisphaeraceae bacterium
TCGATCACGTCGGGGCCGTCGTCGTGCATCGCGGCTTGCTGCGCGGCGACCGGGCAGGCGCGACGGCCGGGCGGAAACGCTGTGGCGGATGGGCGGGGCGCTGCGCGCCCTGGCGGCTGAGGCGAGGGGCAAGGAAGACTGGGCCGGGGCCGAGTCGCACCTGGCCGACGCGCTGCGCCGATACAACGACTCGTCGGAGCACTGGCGCCGGCGCATCGAGCGCGCGGAGGCGGGCGTGGCCCCCGCGGCGCGCGGGGCGGACGCCGCGGCGAAGATGATCCGGGTCATCGAGGACGACCGCGCCTCAGTGGAGCAGGAACGGGCGGAGATCCCGCGTCGGCGGGCGATCGCGGCGCTGGAGAAGGGCGACATCGCCGGCGCGCGGACGCTGCTGGACGAAGCGCTCAAGGGCTTCGCGCGGGCGAAGGCCTCCTCGCTGGCCGCCGCCGAGGCGCTCGAGAAACTCAGCGCCGAACAGCCTGCGAGCGCCGAGCTGCGCCGGAGCGTGTCGCTGGCGCTGCACAGCGCCGGCCTGGCGGACGCGGCGCCGGCGCAGGCGCTGGCGAAGTTCGCCGCGGTGGAAGGGTCGGGCGTGACCCGCGAGCAGGCGGCGGCGCTGCACGAGGCGGCCTTGGCGTCGTACACGCGTGCGCTCGAGATCGCCGAGGGGCTGTTCCGCTCGAACGAGTCGAACCAGCAGGCGCTGCAGGACGTCGCCAACTACCTCAACAAAGTCGGCAATGAGCTGCGCGACCTGGGCAGGCTCGACGAGTCCCAGAAGGCGTTCGAGCGCTCGCTCTCGATCCGTTCGCAGGACTTCAAGGCCGATCCCAGCGCCGACACTCGCGCGCGCCTCGGCGTCGGGCAGTGCAAGGTGGGCGAGATCGCCCACCTGCGAAGCGACGGCGCGCCCGCGGCCGAGCGGGCCCGCCTGTTGAGGGACGCCGAGAGCGCGTACGCGCAGGGGCGGGCCAACCTCCGCGAGGCCCTGGGCAAGGACGACGCGGAAGCCGTCAAAGAGGCCGACGCGACGCTGGCGAGGATCCGCGAGAAACTGGGCGGCGCGGGCGGCTGATCGGGCCAGACGCCCGAGAACCGCGACGACCCCGATCGCCGGGGCGCGAGAAACGCCCGTTTTCTCCGTATCGGCCGGCGCATCGCGCGGCTACCATGGCGCTCGCGCACCGCGCGCTGGAGGACGCCCGTTGAGAGATCGCTCGCCGATACGACTGCGCGCCGCCCTCGCCGGCGGGCTCGCCGCATGCTGCCCCGTCGCGCACGCCCAGCTCCGCGTGGTCGCGTGGAACATCTCGAACTACGGCGGTGGTCGGCAGGTCGATATCGAACGCGTGATCTACGCCTCGTTCGAGGGCCGCTCGATGCGCCCCGACGTGATCCTCGGCGAGGAGTTCCTCAGCCAGGCCGCGGTCGACTCGTTCCGCACCATCCTCAACAACGCCCCGGGCACGACGGGCGACTGGGCCTCGGCCCCGTTCATCGACGGCGCCGACACCGACGGCGCGCTGTTCTACCGCGTCGGGCGCGTGCAGTACCTGGGCACGACGGTCGTCGCCGTGGGTTCGAGTTCGTCCGCCAACCAGCCGCGCAACACCTACCGGTACGACCTCCGCCCCGTGGGGTACACGGGCGCCGGCGCCACGCTCGCGTGCTACGCCTCGCACATGAAGGCCGGCAGCGACACGACGGACCAGGCGCGCCGCCTCGTCGAGGCGCAGCGCATCCGGGCCGACGCCGCGGCGCTCGCGCCGGGCTGGCACTTCCTCCTCGGGGGCGATTTCAACATCCAGAGTTCGGCCCAGGCGGCGTACGAGACGCTCGTGGGCCCGCTGCCCTCCGAGGCGGGCCGCTTTTTCGACCCGATCGTCACTCCAGGCTCGTGGAACAACTCGGGCGCGTTCCGGTTCGTGCACACGCAGGACCCCAGCGGCGCCGGCGGGATGGACGACCGCCACGACCAGGTCCTCGTCGGCGCCTCGCTCTACGACGCCGAGGGCTTCGACTACGTCGGCGTGCTCGGCGCGCCCTACTCGACCACCACGTGGGACGACCCGAACCACTCCTACCGCGCGTGGGGGAACGACGGCACGTCGTACAACCTCGCCCTGACCGTGGCCGGCAACCAGATGGTGGGCCCGACGATCGCGCAGGCGCTGATCAACGCGGCGGTCAACGGCGGTCACCTGCCGGTGTTCCTCGACCTGCGCGTGCCGCCCAAGGTCGGAGCGGACGCAGCCGTCACATTCGCCACGATCGCCGTCGGCGGCGTCGCCGGCGCGCCGGCGCAGGTGTGGCACAACGGCGACCTGGCGCTGTGGGCGGCTCCGGGGCTCGCGGACCTCGAGTACTCGTTGGAGGCGTCGGCGGGGTTCGGCGCGCCGGCGGGCGCGTTCGTCGCCGCGCCGGGCGGCGGGGCCCCGCACACGCTCACGATGACCGGCGCGACGCCGGGCGTGAAGTCGGGCACGGTGACGGTGCACTCGAACGACCCGGACGAGCCGGCGCGGACCATCGCGGTGTCCGGCCTCGTCGTGGTGTCGCTCGTGCCGGGCGACGCCAACGGCGACCAGATCGTCAACTTCGTCGACCTCAACATCGTGCTGAGCAACTACGGCGTGTCGGGACCGCCCGCCGAGGTCCCCGGCGATCTCAACGCCGATGGCCACGTAAACTTCGTGGACCTCAACATCGTGCTCAGCAACTACGGCGTGGGGACGTGACGACTCACCCGGGGCGCCGGGGCGATCGCGCCGGGCTCGTCTCCGCGCCCAGCGCGAGGTAGACGAGGGTGGACGCCGCCATCGCCGCGGACACCATCCAGAACGCGGCGTCCCAAGACAGGGCGCGGGCGCACAGGCCGATC
>CAYVSR010000435.1:0-2878 GCA_964453125.1 uncultured Phycisphaeraceae bacterium
GCGAGCAGCGAATGGCGGGCCTCGCCGCCGATCACCAGCGTCGCGCCCGCGTCGAGCACGGTCTGTGCGAACGCGCCGATCTCGGTGGGCGTCGGACGCGGGCCGGGCGGGCTCGTCACGCTGATCCACACGAGGCGAGGCCTGTGCGTGTCCGCCGCGGCGAGCAGGGCGGGCAGCGGCGAGTCGCCCCCGAGATTCACCGCGCGGTACCCCGCCGCCGTCATCGTCGTGGCCGCCATGAGCGACGCGAGCATGTGCTGCTCGCCGGGCGCGGCGCCGCCGACCGCCGCGGGCGCGCCCTCGGCGGGCTCGAACATCGCGCGCAACTGGTTCACGCCCTGCAGGCTGATGTCTGTCGCACGGTGCTCGATGAACACGCCTTCCTCGGAATGAAGCCAGAGTTCTCCGAGCCGGCGCATCGACTCGCGGACGGGCCCGTCGAAAACCTCGCTCACCGCGAAGCCCGCGAGATACAGCGCGATCATCAACCCGCGCGCCTCCTCCGATCTGCCGTCGCGCAGCATCTCGAAGAGCGATTCCGTGTCGTTGCCGGCCGCGCGCGTCCGCCCCGCGAACGCGCCGAGTTCGGGCATGCCGATGCACTCGGGCCGCACCAGCGCCGAGCCCGACTCCCGGATGAACCGGATCGCCTCCGCCGCCGTCACACGCCGGTGCCCGCCCGCCGTGCGCGTCGCCGTCAGTCGACCAGAGTCGATCCACCGCTTGAGCGACGACTCGCTCGCGCCGATGGCGGCGGCCAACTCGCGTGGGGATAGCAATTGCTTCACGGGCGCCCGCCCCCTTCGACGGCCTGGTGCATGACCGGCGCCAATCCTAGTTCTTTCGCCCGCCCGATGGACTCCTCAGCGCCGACCCGAACAAAGGCCGCGACGCAGGCCCGCACCGACCGCGCGGATGGCCATCCGCGCGCGCAGACCCCGCAGTCCTTCCTCGACCGAGATAATCGGGGATTCATCGTGACATTCATACCACACGGGGGTATGGTATGTGCGGACGCGCGCGGATCTCGAGACGGACTCGCGACGCGTGGCGAAGGCGCGGAGGCCCCGGTCATGGTTCGAAGCACACGAACAACGAAGGCGACGGGCCGTTCGGGCGGGGTGAAGGGCCCTGTCGCGGAACGACTCGCCGCCGGCATCGACCCGGCGGCGCGGGCGGCCAACCTCCTGCAGCTGCGCAGGGCCCGCGGTCAGGTCGACGGCGTGCAACGCATGATCGAGGAAGACCGCTACTGCGCCGACATCATCGTGCAGATCACCGCCGCGAGAGCCTCGTTGCAGACCGTCGCGAAGGCGCTGCTCGAGGCGCACCTGAAGGCCTGCCACAAGTCGGCCATGAATAACGGCGGCGCCGCGGCGGACGCGATGTACCAGGAGCTGCTGGGCCTCGTCTCGACCATGACCAAGTGACTTCCACCGAATTCCGCGCGCCGCGTCGGGCGCGCGACGCGAGAGAAAGAGAGAGTTCCATTGGGCCTGATCCTCCTCATCGTGGTCGTCCTGCTCCTGGTTGGCGCCCTGCCGAAGTGGGGCCACAGCAAGCAGTGGGGCTACGGGCCCAGCGGCGGGCTCGGGCTCGTGCTCGTCATCCTGCTCGTGCTGCTGCTCCTCGGATACATCCCGCGCGGCTTCTAGCGCGGGCGCGCGCCGGCGTAGGGGGCCGGCGCCCCGGAGCGTGAGAGAAAGCGAATCATGTCGGCTCTAGCAGGTGCGCATCCCCAATCGCCGCGAATCCACGCCGACCTCGTCGGCGTGCTGCGGAGCCGTGCCCAGGAACGGCCGGACCAGACCGCGTATTCCGCGCTGCTCGAGGGCGGCGCCGCGAGCACGCTGACCTACGCGCAACTGGACCGACGGGCGCGCGCCGTCGGCGCGCAACTGCAGGAGATGGGCCTCGCCGGCCATCGGGCGCTGCTCGCGTATCCGCACGGGCTCGAGTTCATCACCGGGCTCTTCGGCTGCCTGTACGCCGGCTGCGTCGCGGTCCCGACGCAGCCGCCGCACCGGCGCACGCTCGATCGCTTTCGCGCGATCGTCGCGGACGCGGGCGCCAGCGTTGTCCTGAGCGCGGCTCCCGGCGTGGCGCACTGCCGCGCGACACCCGGCGCGGGGAGCGAGCCCGCGGAATCCGAGCCGCTGATCCGGTGGCTCGCGACCGACGAGATCCCCGATGCGCTCGCCGACCGATGGCGCGCAACGGACATCGCGCCCGAGACGCTGGCGATGTTGCAGTACACCTCCGGCTCGATCAGCGCCCCCAAGGGAGTCATGCTCACCCACGCCAACCTGATCGCGAACACGCGCGCAATCCGGGAGGCGTTCGGGATGGGCCGCGACTCCGGATTGTTCTGGCTGCCGCTGCACCACGACATGGGTCTGGTGGGAGCCGTGCTCGAGCCGCTGCTCGCGGGCGTGTCGAGCTCGCTCATGTCGCCCGCGGCGTTCCTGCGCCGGCCGGCCGCGTGGCTGGAGGCCATCAGCGAGCGCCGGGCGACCATCTCCGGCGGGCCCAACTTCGCCTACGACCTGTGCGTCCGCAGGATCACCGACGAGCAGCGCGCCACGCTCGACCTGTCGTGCTGGAGCCTGGCGTTCGTCGGCGCCGAGCCCATCCGGCCCGAAACGCTCGAGCGCTTCGCGGCGGCGTTCGCGCCCTGCGGCTTCAAGCCCGCGGCGTTCTACCCCTGCTACGGGCTGGCCGAGGCGACCCTCATGGTCAGCGGCGCGGCGCGCGCCGCCGGGCCGACCATGCAGGCGTTCGACGACGTCGCGTTGTCAGAGCGGCGCGTCGAGCCCGTGGCGTCGGGCGCGGGCAGGGCGCGCCGGCTGGTGTCGTGCGGCGCGCCGGTGGGCGACGG
>CAYVSR010000436.1:0-1109 GCA_964453125.1 uncultured Phycisphaeraceae bacterium
GCCGAGGTCGAACTCGCGTTCGTCGGGTTGTTTTCCACGTTCGGGCGCGCGTTCTACGGGCGGTACGCCGAGCGCCGCCCGATCGCCGAAGGGTTCTTCGAGCCGGCCGCGGGCCTGCCGCTGGCACGGCGCGACGTCTACAACCTCTACCCGCTGCTCGTGCACACCCGGCTCTTCGGCGGGTCGTACGCGTCGTCCGTCGCTGGCACGCTCTCCCGCGCGGGGTTCTGAACGCGCTGTCACTCGACGCGCAGGCGCGCCAGCTCGCGCTCCGCCGCGATGTACGCGAAGGAGGCGCGGGCGCTCGCCGGGTTGTCCACGACCGCGCGGAACGCGCGCCGGGCCTCGTCGCGCCCGGTCGCGCCGCCGGTGAACAGGTGGAACATGCCGACGCCGTAGGCCAGAGTCTCGGACGCCGTCGAGCCGGGCGCGCCCGCGTGGGCGAGCGCCTGGGCGGGCGTGATCTCGCCCTTGTGCAGGAGGCAGAGCGTGAGGTAGTCCGCGTCCTCGAGGACATTCATCGCCGCGTGGATCGGCCCGAGCGCCCTCGCGGCGTCCGCCTCGCGACCGAGCCGGCGCAGGGTCAGGTAGCGCCAGTTCGCGGTCGCCACGGTCATGTCGTCGTTGCGGCGCGAGTATTCGGCGCAGTGCGCGTACACCTCCGCCGCACGCTCCAGGTCGCCCGGCGCCGAGCGCAGGTACAGCGCCAGCGCGAGGTGGTAATGAATGTTGAACCGCACGCCGCTCCGCGGCACGCCGAGCCGGTTGGGCGCGCCGTCGGGCTCGATCTCGTCCCATGGAATCGCGCCCGCGTCCGCCCGGGCGCCAGGCGCGAGCGCACGGTCGAGCGAGGCTTCTCCCGCCAGCCCGGCGGCGGCCGTGAGGTCTTCGATCGCTTCGTCAAACCGGCGCGCGGTGAGGTGGCGGTGGCCGCGGTGGCGCAGCAGGCGGTACGACTCAGGGTTGGCCGCGAGCCCGGCCGTGAAGACCGCGATGGCGTCGTCGATGCGCCCGACGTACGCGAGGCGCCGACCCAGCCAGATCGCGCAGTCCTCGTCGTTCGGGTTCGTGCCGGCGAGGTATTCGAGCCCGTCACTCACGCCGTCGCC
>CAYVSR010000436.1:1119-2867 GCA_964453125.1 uncultured Phycisphaeraceae bacterium
CCTCGAGGCGTGCGCGCGGGTCTGGCGCGCCGCCCGCGAGCGCTGGCGCCGGCTCGGCGCCCGAGGTCGCGCCGCCAACAGCGCGGTCGGACGCGCCGCCCTCACGCGTCGAAAGATTCGGCGCCACCACGGCGCGCAGCAGCCCCGACGGCGGGCGAGCTGCGGGCTCGGGCGCGCACGCGAAGTGCAGCGCGCACGCGGCGAACGTTGCGGCGCCTGCCAGAAGGCGGTCTCGCGAACAGAGTCGGTCGCTTGGTCGCACGCTCAGGCCTCCTCGCGTTTCCAAACGTTGCGGGCCTGCATGAGGTCCAGCAGCCACGCCGCGAAGCGCTCCTTGGGGATCGCGCCGGGCGTGCTGTCCTCCGCGCCGCCGCGCCAGAACACCGACGCCTCGATCGTGGGGGCGTCCATCGTCTCAAGCGGGTTGGCCACGACGGCGTCCACGCGCTTCCGTTCCAGTTTCGAGAGCGCAGAGGCACGCAGCCGGTCGCGCGGCTCGAGGGCGAAGCCGATCAGCGTCTTGCCCTTCCCGGCGCACAGGCTCGCGCACTCCGCCAGCAGGTCCGGCGTCGCTTCGAGATCCAGGGTCAGCCCCTGCGAAGATCGGGTGATTTTCTCGTCAGCCCGCCCCTGCCTGGGGCGGTAGTCCGCCACCGCGGCGGCCATGATCAGCGCCCGGTGGTTCGGCAGATGCTCGCGGAGAAGGGCCTGCAGGTCCGCCGTCGTCTGGAACCGAACGACCCTCGCGGCCGTATCTGGCGGGCCGAGGCGCCCGGGATCCGTCCCGACTGGCCCGAGCAGGAGGGTGACATCCAGCCCGCGGGACGCGGCCTCAGCCGCGAGCGCCACGCCCAGGCGCCCGGAAGACCGGTTGCCGATGAAGCGCACGCGGTCGATGGGCTCGTGCGTGGGGCCCGCGGTGATCAGCAGCGAGGCGTGATGGCGTGGTGTCGTCATGCGGAGCGCCGGCGCGCGGTTTGATCGGCGGGGCGTGACGCAGCATAATGCCCGACCCCCCTTCGTCCCGGCGACCCCGCCCCAACCCGTCCCGATCGATCCCGACCGAACCGACACACGCATGGCACGATCTCGCAAGAAACTCGGCGAAATCCTGGTGGGCTGGGGGATGGTCACGCCCGACCAGGTGAACACCGCCCTGGGCGTGGCCAAGGGGTCCGGCAAGCGGTTCGGAGAGGCGCTCATCGACGCCGGCTTCGCGAAGGAAGACCAGGTCGCAAAGGCGCTGGCCAACCAGTTCGGCATGCCCTACTTCGATCTGGGCGACCCGAAGAACGAGGCGGCCGTCGACGTCAAGCTCGCCCCCGAAGAACTCGTCAAGAAGCACCTGATCCTGCCGCTGGCGAAGGCCAACGGTCGTTTGCAGCTGGTCATCCACGACCCGATGGACCTCGAGCTGCTCGACATGCTCCGGTTCCGTCTGAACGCGGAGATCGAGCCCCGCGTCGCGGCGCGCGGGCGGATCAAGGGCTACCTCGACAAGGCGATGGGCGCGGGCAAGTCGGCGCTGCCCACCGAGTCGCTGATCTCCGCCTCGATCGACAAGTCCCTCGACAAGTCGGTGGACGCCTCCATCGACCGCGACGCCGCGCCCGAGGCGCCGATCATCAAGCTGTGCTCGAAGATCATCGTCGAGGCCGTCAAGATGCGCGCCTCCGACATCCACATCGAGCCCATGGCCGACCGCGTCCGCCTCCGCTACCGCATCGACGGCGTGTGCATCGAGCGCG
>CAYVSR010000437.1:0-2866 GCA_964453125.1 uncultured Phycisphaeraceae bacterium
GCGGGTCGGGGTCGGCGCGCCCGGCGCTGTCGGCGAGGGCGCGCTCGACGGCGGGATCGGTGAGGTGCTCGAGGCGTTCGGCGGCGTCGTGGACGTGGTCCGGGCGCAGGCCCGCTTCGCCCACGAGGTAGGTCTCCCACAGCCGGTGGGCGCGCACCACGCGCGCCGCTCGGGCCTCGCCCGAAGGGGTGAGCGCGACGCCGCCGGGGCGCAGCGCGGCGTCTCCCGAACGAATGATGGCGCGGAGGGCGCTCGCGCCGGCGCGCCCGTGGGCCTCGGGGAGCGCGACGAGGGCGGCGACGGCGCCGGGCGAGCCCGCGCGCTCGGCCGCGCGGAAGAGCGCGGCGAGCAGGTCGTCGCGCCGGCTCTCGGCGCGCAGGCCGGCCCGGCGCAGGAGGCGAGAGAGGGCGCCGTGGCGAGGGGCGAAAAGCGCGGTCAGGGCCAGCGCAGCGCCGAGGGTGACGCCCATCATGCCCGCGGCGCTGATGGAGGCGGCGCTGCCCAGCGCGCGCGGGCCGAAGGCGCCCAGGGTGTAGCCGACGACGGCTGCGACGACCGAGATCGCGACGGAGATCACCAGCATGGGCGCCAGGCGGTCGGTCAGCAGGTGGGCGGCCATGGCGGGGACGATGAGCATCGCGACGACCAGGATCGAGCCCACGGCCTCGAACGCCGCGACGGAGACCACCGCGGTGACGGTCATCAGCGCGTAGCGCACCAGCCCGGCGCGGATGCCGAGCGATGTGGCGAGGGCGGGGTCGAAGGAGGTGATCTTGAGCGGGCGGTAGCAGAGCACGACGAACGCGAGGGTGAGCGCGAAGGCGACCGCGAGCGTGGTGACCTGGCGCGGGAAGTGGGCCCACGACGCGGCGTGCCAGAGGTCGGCGAGCGAGGCGGGGGCGTTGAGCCACGAGACGGACTCGAGCTGGCCGTAGAGCACGCAGTCGGCGTCGATGTGGGCGTTCCCGCCGGCGGCGCGCTCGAGCATGATCACGCCGATGGCGAAGAGCGTGGTGAAGACGACGCCCATGGCGGCGCCGGGCTCGACCCTCGAGAGGCGGTGCACGAGCTCGGTGAGCGCGGTGGTGAGAACGCCGACCACCACAGCGCCGGTGAGCATGGGCAGCGTGTGGTTGGAGCCGGAGATGAGGAACGCGGCGACGAGGCCGGGGAGCGCGGCGTGCGAGATCGCGTCGCCCATGAGGCTCATGCGGCGCAGCACGAGGAAGCAGCCGACGAGCGCGCACGCCGCCGCGGCGAAGGCGCCCGCGAGCATCGCGGGCAGGTCGAGCGTGAGGAAGAGGGAGGCCTGGGGCTCCACGGTTGCGGCGGCCCGGGCGGGGGGGGGGGGGGGGGGGGGGGGGAGGGCGGGCGCGGGGGGCGCGCCGAGCGAAGGCGTGGGCGGCGGGGTGAGCGAGGCCTCGAGCGTGGCGACGATGTCTGCGCCGAGGGCGTGCTCGACGTCGTCCGCCGCGCGATCGACCTGACCTGGGGCGATGTCGGCGAAGGCGATGAGGTAGCGCTCCCAGAGGCGGTGGTTGCGGGTGAAGCGCGCGCCCTCGCGCCTGCCGCGCTCGGTGAGTCGCCAGCCGGCGGGTGAGCCCTCGGCCTCGCCCGCGCGGGCGGCGCGAGCGAGGAGTGTGCGGACATCGCGGCTCGACCAGGAGCGGAGGGCGACGAGGCGCGCGGGGCCCACGTCGCGCACGCCGGTCTCCTCGAATTCGTACATCGCGCGGAGGAGGCGCTGGCGCGCGATCGACCTGCGGAGGCGTGCGCGGCGGGCGGTGGCGGCGAGGAGACCGCGCGCCGGCGCGAAGAGCAGCGAGAGGGCGAACACCGTGCCGCAGACGCACACGATGAGCGCGCCGGTGGGCAGGCGCGGCGCCGCGGCGGAGGCGGAGGCGCCGAGATACCCCGAGAGGGCCCCGAGGCCGGCGCCAACGCCGAGCATGCGAGGCAGGCGCTCGGTCCAGAGTCGCGCGGCGGCGGCGGGGATGATGAGCAGGGCGATGATCAGCACGATGCCGACGGCCTGCAGCCCCAGCGACGTGACGGCGACGACCATGCCCATCATGAGCGCATCGGCCAGCCACATGCGCCAGCCCACGCTGCGCCCGAAGGCCGGGTCGAAGCAGGCGAGGCGGAGCGCCTTGAACGCAAGCACGGCGAGCAGCGCGACGCCCAGCGCGCACACGCCGATGAGGCGCGCATCGCCGAGGCTCAGCGCGGCCGCCTGGCCGAACACGAACGATTGGAGCCCCGCCTGATCGCCGGTGCGCATGCCCTGGATGTACGAGAGCAGCGCGACGCCGAGGGCGAAGAACACGCTCAGCGCCGCCCCGATCGACGCGTCCTGCTTCCATCGGGGCACGAGCGTGAGCAGGTGCACGCAGCCGACGGCGAGGGCCCCGAAGACGGCGGCGCCGGTGAGGAGGACCGGCAGCGATTTGGCGTTGAGGCCCATGGCGTGGGCCGCGAGGTATGCCACGCACACGCCGGGGAGGCCGGCGTGGCTGAGCGCATCGGAGAGGAGGGCGCGCTTGCGCAGCAGCGTGAAGACGCCGACGATCGCGGCGGCGGCGCCGAGCAGCGTCACGCCCGCCACGACGACCGCGGAGTTGTGGCCGGCGCGGAAGGTGAGAGCCCGGGCGAAATCGGCCCAGAAGTCGCTCACGGGGCGCCGCCCTGCCCTGCGCGGGCGAGCGCCTCGCCGGCCTGGTCGAGCGCGGTGAGGCGGCCGCCGTAGGTGCGCCGGAGGTTCTCGCGCGTGAAGGCCTCGCTGGTGGGCCCGGCGGCGACGACGCGCATGTTGAGGAGCATGACGAGGTCGAAGTACTCGGGCCCGGTCTGGAGGTCGTGGTGCTCC
>CAYVSR010000438.1:0-2847 GCA_964453125.1 uncultured Phycisphaeraceae bacterium
GATGCACGACGTGCGAGGAAGAACGCGAGGAACTCGGGCCGCCGTTCGAGACGCACCCGCCGCGAGGCCGCCGCGGCGCCGCCCGCCGCCCCGGCGTCGTCTGGTTCGGCGAGGCGCTGCCCGAGAAAGCGATCGAGGCCGCGACGCGCGCCGCGATGACCTGTGACCTCTTCGTATCCGTCGGCACGAGCAGTGTCGTGTATCCCGCGGCAGGGCTCGTCGAGATCGCCCGCGCCCACGCCGCCGCAACGCTCGAGATCAACGCGGAGGAGACGCCGATCTCGCGGGTGGTGGACTGGTCGTTGCGGGGGAAGTCTGGAGAGATCCTTCCGGCGCTCCTCCGCGCGGCCTTCGGATGAGGTGAGCCTCGTGCCTCACGCGATCGGCGCGGCGTGCGCACGAAAAACCACGCCCGATACGCGGCGTGGTCGTTGCGTGCCGATTTCATCCGCGACTCACACCGCGGTTTCGGGTGAAGGGCCGCTGGCGCCGATCAGCCGACGCGCGTGCGCCGACGGACGGCAACCAGCCCGGCGCCCGCGAGCAGCGCCACGGAAGCGGGCGCGGGGATGACGGGGTCGGAGGTCCACTCCATGCCGGTCACGCTCTTCTGATAGAGGTCGGTCGTGCCGTTGGGGTTGGTCACCTCGAACAGAACCTGGTTGTTGAGGGCGAAGTTTGCGTAGTGATGCTGGCCATTGGGCAGGACTTCCACCAGGGGCAGCGCTGCGGCGAAGCTGCTGTTCAGCACGATGTGCAGGCCGAAGTCGGGCGTGGTGATCCAGAGGCCCCACGACGCCATCTCGAGCGATCCCGAGCCCAGGCCGGCCACGTTGTGGCTGCCCATCGCCATGGTCACGTCGGCGCCGGTGAGCGTCGTCCCGTTGTTGAGCGGGAACAGGAAGCCCATGGCGGGGTCGAGGCCCGGCTCGTTGTAGGACATCGTGCCCGAGGTTGCGCCGGGGCCGACGTTCGACCAAACCGGGAACTCGATGGTCACCCAGACACCCCAGTCCGAGCCGGTGACGTGGATGCTGACCGCGGCGGACGCCGCCCCGGCGACCGCGAGCGCGCAGAGACCACACGCGACGTTTGTAAGCGTCTTCATTCGAGAGACTCCTAAATTCCCCCCCGGACGTGCACAGGAACCACCAAGCGCCCTACGAGCGCGTTACGACACGCGAGGCGCGCAGCCGCCGACTGGTGTCGATCCGACTCTCATCGCACGTGTCTCGCACGACACGCCCAAACGGGCGCCCGCGCGATCAACTTCTCTCTCTTCCCGCTCCCCGAAACTGACTCCGACTGCGCCAATCGATCACCCTACGGCGAACCCGACGGGCGTCAATGGTGTGCGCGCGATACAGGGAAGTTTCCGGGGGTCGGTGCATAACTCCGCGAGATGACCCCGGCGGAGGCCCGCGTGCGCCCAGAGCGCTCACGCGCGAGTCGTTACGCCCCCGCCTCCGCCACGTCCCTCGACCTTCGCTCCGCCCGCTTCCGGTCGCTCTCGTTGAGCAGCCGCTTGCGCATCCGGACCGACTTGGGCGTGATCTCGACCAGCTCGTCGTCCTCGATGTACTCGAGGGCCTGTTCAAGCGAGAGCGTCCGCGGAGCCTTGAGCGTCACGGTCTGCTCCTTGAACGCCACCCGCATGTTCGTGAGCTGCTTGGCGCGCACGATGTTCACGCCCAGGTCGTTCTCACGGTTGTGCTCGCCGATGATCATGCCCATGTAGGCCTTGTCGCCGGGCGAAACGAACATCACACCGCGGTCCGCGAGGCCCTCGATGGCGTGGCCCGTCACCTGGCCGCCCTCGGTGGCGATCATCACGCCGTTGAGGCGCCCGGGCATCTCGCCGTAGCTGGGGGCGTAGCGGTCGAAGGTGTGGTGCATGATGGCCTGGCCCTGCGTGGCGTTGAGCAGGCGGGCGCGGAGGCCGATGAGGCCGCGCGCGGGGGCCTCGAACTCGAGGTGCGTGTAGGCGCCCCGCTGGTCCATGTGCTTGATCTCGCCGCGCCGCTGGCCGACGACCTCCATCACGGAGCCCACGTTCTCGTGGGGGCAGTCGACCGTGAGGCGCTCGACGGGCTCGTGCATCTCGCCGTCGATCTCCTTCTGGATGATGATCGGCTTGCCGACGCTGAGTTCGAACCCCTCGCGCCGCATGTTCTCGAGCAGGATGCCCAGGTGCAGCAGGCCTCGCCCGGCCACGGCGAACTCGTCGCTGGTGCGCCCCGGCTCGACGCGCAGAGCGACGTTTTGCTCAAGCTCGCGCCGGAGGCGGTCGCCGATCTGGCGGCTGGTGACGTACTGCCCTTCCGTGCCCGCGAAGGGCGAGTCGTTGATTCGGAAGAGCATGCTGACCGTCGGCTCGTCGATCCGCACGCCGGGGAGCGCCTCGGGGTTGTCCGGGCTGGCGATGGTGTCGCCGATCTCGATGTCGCCCAGGCCCACCACGGCGCACAGGTCGCCCGCCTCGACGCGCTCGGTCTCGATGCGCCCCAGGCCGGCGAACCGCATGATCTTCAGGATGCGCTCCTTGCGAACGCCCCCCTTGCGCTGCACGATCGCCACCTGCTTGCCCGACTCGATCACGCCGCGGTACACGCGCCCGATGGCGATGCGCCCGACGTAGTCGGAGTAGTCCAGCGTGGTGACCAGCATCTGCAGCGCGCCGTCCGGGTCGCCCTGCGCCTCGGGCACGCGGTCGACAATGGCCTCGAAGATCGGGCGGAGGTCCGCGCCCTTCTCCTTGAGGTCGCGCGTCGCCCAGCCCTCGCGGCTCGAGGCGTACACCACGGGGAAGTCGAGCGCGTGGTCGTCGGCGCCCAGTTCGACCAGCAG
>CAYVSR010000439.1:0-2847 GCA_964453125.1 uncultured Phycisphaeraceae bacterium
GGGAACCTGCTGGGCGCCGAGCAGAGCGGCCACATCGCCGCCGTGGGCTACGACATGTACTGCCGCCTGCTGGACCGCGCCGTCAGGGCGCTGCGCGGCGAGCGCGTGGCGGACCCGACCGAGACGGTGATCGACATCGGGATGTCCGGCGTGCTGCCAAAGGCGTACATCCCCAGCGACTCGCGCCGCATGGAGGCGTACCGGCGCATCGCCCGCGCCGGCACGACCGCGGAACTCAACGGCGTCGAGGCCGACCTCAAGGACGCCTACGGCGAGCCCCCCAAGCAGGCCCGGCGCCTGCTGGACCTCGCGGACCTCCGCGTCCTGGCCGCCGGGCTGGACGTGCGGGCGCTCGTGGTGAAGGAGAAGGACGTGGTGTTCCACGTGGAACCCCCCGGCGCCGCCCGCCTCGCCGCCCTGCTCGTGGGCGTGAAGCACGCCACCGTGCGCACGCTGGCCCCCAAGGCCGACGAGAAAGGCAAGCCCGTCGGCGACGGGATGTCGCACGTGTACTTCAGGCCGCCGGAGAGGTACCTGGAGCCGGAGAGCCTGGTGAGGGTGCTGAGGAAGAGGCTTGCCGAGGCGCCCAAGTGAGGGTCGCTATCATTCCTCTCCATGGGCATCGAATCCGCCATCCCCGTTGACGGCTTTCTCACCACGCAGCTCCAGAAGGTCATCAACTGGGCGCGCCGGTCCTCGCTGTGGCCCATGCCGTTTGCTACGGCGTGCTGCGGGATCGAGCTCATGGCCACCGCCTGCTCGCGATACGACGTCGCGCGGTTCGGCGCCGAGGCGATGCGGTTCTCGCCGCGCCAGTCGGACCTCCTGATCGTCGCGGGGCGCGTGGCGATCAAGACCATGCCGGTGCTGCAGCGCATCTACCAGCAGATGACCGAGCCCAAGTGGGTGATCTCGATGGGCGCGTGCGCCTCGACGGGAGGCGTGTTCGACACGTACGCGGTGGTGCAGGGGATCGACCAGTTCATCCCGGTGGACGTGTACATCCCCGGGTGCCCGCCCCGGCCCGAGATGCTGCTCGAGGGGATCATGGCGATCCAGCGGATCATCGATGAAGAGGGCCTGCCGCCGACGATCAACGGCAAGCGGGCGCCGCTCAACATCGCGCTGCAGCCGACGCACGCCGTCAGGCCGCAGCCGATGGGGCTGACGCTGGGCGCTCGCTGAGCGGGCTGGTTCGCTGAGAAACGAGGCGAACTGAGGCGTGCGCCGAACCGGGCGGGCTTGTCGCGCGTCGACTCGTTTCGTGCGCCGCGCTAGCGTTCCGCCATCGGCCGGCTACGCCGGCGCGAGGAGGCGCCCCATGCGTTGTGCGATGCGTTTGCCGCTCGTCCTGATTCTCGCGGCCCTGGCGCTGCCGGGCGGCGCCCGGGGGGCGCAGGAGGCGCCGATCCCGAGCCCGGACGCCGCCCCGAGCATGGAAGAAGCGATGCGGCGCGGCGAGGAACGGCGACTTGCCGCGACGGAAGAAGCCCTCAAGGCCGTGGCGTCGGGCGATCCGGTGGCGGCGCTGCTGGCGCTCGACAGCGCGCTCGAACTCTCACCGGCCGATGTGTCGCTGCTGAAAGCGAAGCGATCGGTGGAGGGCAGCGCGGCGGAGAGCGCGCTCAAGCAGGTCAAGCGCATGCGCGCAGCAGGGGACGACCGCGGGGCGCTCACGCTGCTCGGTCGCGTGCGCGGCGCGACTGATGACCCCCGCCTCGACGAGGAGTGGAAGGAACTCCGCGTGATCGTCGGCGCGCTCGAGGACCGGGCGGCGTCGCCGGACGAGCGGGCCCGACGCATCGCGGACGACGCCGCGGCGGACGCGGCTCGCGCCAACGGCGAATCGAAGGACCGCGATCGAGACCTCGCCGAGCGCGTGCGCGACGTCGAGCGGCGTCTGGACCGGCTCTCGACCAGCCCCACGCTCGAGGCCCGCGCCGAGCCGGCGGTGGACGGCCTCGACCGGCGTCTGACCGAGACGCAGCGCGACCTCGAGCGTCAGATCTTTGAGTTGCGGCGCGAGGTGGAGCGCCACCAGCGAGAAGTGGATTCGCTGCGCCGCGAGGTGGACCGGCTGCGCAGCCGGCCTTGAGACGCCGGGCCCGCATCGCGGCGCCGCCGCGCCCGCGCACGCCACCGCGTCCCGATCCGTCGGTACAGTCATTGCACAAGGAGCCGATACGATGAGCCAGCGCCCCGAGTCGCCACGCCCCGTCACGCACGCCGCGCAGCCCTCGCGCCGAG
The DNA here is from genome assembly GCA_964453125.1 of uncultured Phycisphaeraceae bacterium. Taxonomy (GTDB): domain Bacteria; phylum Planctomycetota; class Phycisphaerae; order Phycisphaerales; family UBA1924; genus CAYVSR01. The sequence continues at coordinate 2,248 of CAYVSR010000439.1, forward strand.
ACGCCGTGCTCGCGCTGGGCGCCCTGGGCCTCGCCGCGGCGGCGCCCGCGCTGGGGCAGGACGCCAAGCCGGCGGGCGCGAAGCAGGTGTTCCCCGGCGTCGATCACCTGGGGTGGGATTCGGCGAAGGGCGAGTACGTGCTGCCGAAGCTGGCGCACCCCTACAACGCCTTCGAGCCGCACATCGACGCGCAGACGATGGAGATCCATCACACCAAGCACCACGCGGCGTACGTCGCGGGGCTGAACAAGGCGCTGGCGGAGATGGCGAAGATCCGCAAGGGCGAGGGCGACGCGTCGCTCATCAAGCACTGGGAGCGAGAACTGGCGTTCCACGGCGGGGGGCACGTCAATCACTGCCTGTTCTGGCTCACGCTGGCGCCCGCCAACGCGGGACTCAGCGGCAAGCCGAGCGAGGCGCTGCTGCGACAGATCGAGCGCGACTTCGGCGCGTGGGACGCGTTCGTGGCCCACTTCAACGCGGCGGCGAACGCCGTCGAGGGCGGCGGCTGGGCGTGGCTGATGTTTGAGCCCGTCTCGCGCCGGTTGATCGTCACGCAGATGGAGAAGCAGCAGGACCTGTATGTGACCGGCGCCCGGC
>CAYVSR010000440.1:0-2820 GCA_964453125.1 uncultured Phycisphaeraceae bacterium
GGGTGCGCCCTCGCGCTCTCCGGCATGGCCCTCGCCGCCGAGACCGCGCACGACGCGGGCGGCCACGCCGCGGCGTCGCACGACGCCCCGGCCAACCCCATGTCCTTCGAGATCGTGCCGTTCATCAGCACGCTCGTGGTCTTCGGCGTGGCGGCGTTCGTGCTGGGCAAGTACGTGTGGCCCAAGATCATCGCAGGCCTCCGCGACCGCGAGCGGAAGATCTCGGGCGAGATCGAGAGCGCCGAGAAGGCGCGCAAGCAGGCCGCCGACGCCCTCGCGCAGTACGAGCGCAGCCTGGCCGACGCGCGTGCCGAGGCCGCGGCCATGCTCGACCGCACCCGCGCCGACCAGCAGCGCCTGGCCCTCGAACTCAAGGCCAAGGCGGACGCCGAGCTCACCGCGATGCGCGACGCGGCCACCCGCGACATCGAGACTGCGAAGAAGGAGGCCATCGGCGAGCTGTACGCCCAGGCTGCCACGCTCGCGTCGGAGATCGCCGCGAAGGTGCTGAAGCGCGAGATCAACGCCGAGGACCACCGGCGCCTCATCGACGACTCGCTGGGCGAGCTCGAGAGCGCCGGGAGGCGCTGAAGCCACCGGCGCCAGGCGCCAGGCGCCAGGCACTAGCAGAACAACGCACCGAGCACCGGGCACCGAGCACTCTCCCCCATGCCGATGATCGACACCGAACCCGACGCCCTCTCCCGCGTGTACGCACGCTCGCTCTTCGAACTCGCCGAGAGCGAGGGCGGCCAGCAGCGCATCGAGGAGATCGGCGCCGAACTGGGCGAATTGGTCGACCTCGCCCGCGCCGACAAGGCCTTCGGCGAGTTCCTCTCCTCGCGCATCATCGCCGGCAAGAAGCGCTCCGCCTCGCTCGAGAAGATCCTCAAGGGGCGCGTCTCCGACCTCCTCCGCCGCTTCGTCCTCGTGCTCAACGCGAAGGAGCGCCTCGCGATCCTGCCCTCCGTCGCCGCGGCGTACGACCAGGTCGTGCAGGAGAAGTTCGGGCGCGTCGAGGTGGACGTCTACACCGCCGCGCCCGTCGATCGCGCCACCCTCGATCGCGTCGGCGCCTCGCTCAAGCGCACCATCGGCAAGGACCCCGTCCTGCATCCCTACACCGACGCCGCGATGCTCGGAGGCCTGAAACTCCAGATCGGCGACCAGCTGATCGACGCCAGCGTGGCCACCCGTCTGCGCCGCATGCGCGAGCGCCTCGCCGGCCCCGGCGCCGAGGCCGTCCGCGCCAAGTTCGGCAAGATCATCGAGGGATCATGAGCCGCGCCCACGCCGCCATCGTGCTCGCCCTGGCCCTCGCGCCGACGCTCGCCCCGCGCGCCCTCGCGCGAGAGGACGCCGACGAGCGTCCGGTCCCCACGCTGCTCGTCTCGGGCGACGGCGTGGTGCAGGAGCAGGCGGACCAGGCCGAGATCTCGCTGAGCATCGTCTCCGACGCCGCGACCCCCGAGGCCGCGCTCAGCGCGAATCAGTCGAAGGTGGACGCGGTCCGCAAGGCGCTCAAGGCGCTGAATCTCGACGGCCCCGAGGTCTTCACCTCCTCGTTCTCGATCTACCCGCAGTACGGCGAGGCCCGGCCCGACCGCCACCCGCAGATCGTGGGCTATCAGGTCTCCAACACCGTCTTCGTGCGCACCAAGAAGATGGACCTCGCGGGCAAGGTGATCCAGTCCGCGGTGAACGCGGGCGCGAACCGCGTCGAGAGCGTGGCCTTCACGCTGTCGGGCGCGCAGGGCCGCAACGAGGCGATCGACGCCGCCGCCAAGGCCGCCCGGGCGGACGCCGAAGTGCTCGCCAAAGCCGCGGGCGTCACGCTCGGCCCGCCGCTCCGCATCTCGCTGGGCGATGCGCAGCGCCCGATGCCGCTGGTCCGCTACCGCATGGAGAGCATGGCCAGCATGCCCTCCGGCGGCGCCCCGGAGCCCGAGATCACCCCCGGCGCCATCCCCGTGCGCGCCACCGTCACCATCGAATACCTCATCGTCACCCCGGGCTCCCCCGCCACCACCACCGTGATCACACCCGCGGTCACCCCGAAGTAACCATCGACAGCCGACTCACCTCGCCGACCCAGCCAGCCACGCAACTCCAGGCGCACCCATGAAGATCAAGACCGACGAAATCACCGGCATCATCAAGCAGGAAATCGCCCAGTACGCCGCCGAGCTGGAGGTCTCTGAAGTCGGGCGCGTCGTGACCGTCGGCGACGGCATCGCGCGCATCTACGGCCTCTCGAACGCCATGGCCGGCGAGCTCCTCGAGTTCCAGACCGCCACCGGCTCGGTCATGGGCCAGGTCATGAACATCGAGGCCGACACCATCGGCGCGGTGGTCTACGGCGACTACCTCGGCGTGCAGGAGGGCGACACCGTCAAGGCCACCGGGCGCCTGCTCGAGGTCCCCGTCGGCGAGGCCCTGCTCGGGCGCGTGGTCGATCCGCTGGGCCGCCCGCTCGACGGCGGGCCCCCGATTCGCACCACCGAGTTCCGCAAGGTCGACATCATCGCCCCCGGCATCGCCGAGCGTCAGCCGGTGCACGAGCCGATGCAGACCGGCGTCAAGGCCATCGACTCGATGATCCCCATCGGTCGCGGCCAGCGCGAACTGATCATCGGCGACCGCAAGACCGGCAAGACGGCCATCGCCATCGACACGATCATCAACCAGAAGCAGTACTGGGGCACGCCCGAGGCGATGGTGTGCATCTACGTCGCCGTCGGCCAGAAGGAATCCACCGTCGCCGCCACCGGCGAGGCCCTCAAGAAGCACGGCGCGATGGAATACACCATCGTCGTCTGC
>CAYVSR010000441.1:0-2819 GCA_964453125.1 uncultured Phycisphaeraceae bacterium
GTCGAGGCCGTTGATGCCGGGCAGGATGCGGCTGCGCACGCCGGCGGGCAGGACGAGGTCGTCGATGACCTGGGCGTAGATGTGGTTGAGCGACTTGTACACGGCGAGTCGGGGGCGGGCCGGCGTGCCGGAGATGCGCGAGCGGGAGCTCGCCACTCGACGGGCCCGTCTGGTCGCCTTGTGCTTGTTCTTGTCCATCGTGCGTGCCTTCTGCTTCGTGTGGCGGGCGCGGGATGCGCCCGCGCGGGTCAGGCGCCGAACGCCTTGCCCTGCTTGCGCTTGATCACTTCTTCCTGGTACTTGATGCCCTTGGCGTTGTACGGCTCGGGCTTGCGCTTGGAGCGTACGACGGAGGCCAGCTGGCCGACCGCCTGCTTGTCGGCGCCCTTGATCTTGATGAAGTTCTTGTCGACCGAGACCTCGAGGCCCGCGGGGATGGGGACCTTGATGATGTTGGCGTAGCCGAGCTTGAGGTCGAGCGTCTTGCCGCCGACGGTGGCGCCCCAGCCGACGCCGTTGACCTCGAGAACGCGCTCGAAGCCGGTGGTGACGCCGGTGATCATGTTGCTCACGATCGCGCGGGTGGAGCCCCAGTTGGCGCGGGTCTGGCGGTTGTCCTTGTCCTTGTCGTCGATGGTGACGCGGACGCTCTTGGCGCCGGCGTCGTAGGCGACGGTGACGCCCGCGGGGACGCGGTGCGTGAGCTTCTTGCCGCCGCCCTCGACGGTCACGGTGTCGCCGACGACGCTGATCTTCGCCTTGTCGGGGGCCGGGATGACTTTCTTGCCGATTCGAGACATGGTCGGTCGCTCCTCGCCGTGCGCCGCTCTCGCGGGTCCGGGCGGGTGTGGGCGGTCATTCGATAGTGCAGAGGACCTCGCCGCCGACGCGTTCCTTGCGGCACTTGCGGTCGGACATGACGCCCCTGGAGGTGGAGACGATGCAGATGCCCAGGCCCTGGAGGGGGCGGGGGAGGTCGTCGACGGACTTGTAGATGCGGCAGCCCGGGGCGCTGTCGCGCTTGACGGACGAGAGGACGGGGTCGCCGCGGGGGCCGTACTTGAGCTTGACGCGGATCTGGCCCTGGCGGCCGTCGTCGATGACGTCGAAGCCTTCGATGAAGCCCTCGTCGCGCATCACGCCCGCGATGCCGCGGCAGACCTTGCTGTTCATGCAGTTCACGGTCTTGCTCTTGATGCGGTACGCGTTGCGGACCCGCGTGAGCATGTCGGCGATGGGATCAGTCAGGGACATAGTCGTTTCCGGTGGGTCTCTGTCGGCGCCGTGGAAGGGCCGGGAGTCGATCCGAGGGGCTTCGTACGGGGTGGCGTTACCAGGAGGCCTTGCGCATGCCGGGGATCTTGCCCTCGAGGGCGAGCTTGCGGAGCATGATGCGGCTGAGACGGAACTTGCGGTACACGCCGCGGACGCGCCCGGTGATCTCGCAGCGGCGCACGGTGCGCGTCGAGAACTTGGGGGTCCGCTTGCTCTTGGCCACTTGGGCTTTGGTCGCCATGTCGTCCTCTGGTGTCGCGTGATCGTTCGTCGGGCGCGATGCGGGGGTCAGTTGTTGCCGGGCTTGCGGAAGGGCATGCCGAGCTGAGTGAGGAGGAAGCGGCTGCGCTCGGGCGTGGAGTTGGCGAAGACGAGGTTGATGTGCATGCCGTGGGTGAAGGTGGCCTTCGTCATGTCGATCTCGGGGAACACGCCCTGCTCGGTGAGGCCCATCGAGTAGTTGCCGTCCTTGTCGAAGGCCTTGTCGCTGAGGCCGCGGAAGTCCTTGATGCGGGGCGTGGCGAGGTTGATGAGGCGGTCGAGGAAGTGCCACATGCGCTCGCGCCGGATGGTGACCATGGCGGCGGTCTCGAGGCCCTCGCGGACCTTGAAGTTGGAGACCGACTTCTTGGCTTTGAGCACGACGGGGCGCTGTCCGCTGACCGTGCGCAGGGTGTCGAGGACGGTGTCCTTGACCTGCGGCGGGATCTTGGTGCCCTCGATGTGCCGGCCCATGTTCACGTTGAGCACGATCTTCTGGAGCCTGGGCAGCGCCATCGGGTTGGGCTCGTTGAACTCCTTGGCCAACGCCGCGCGCACTTCCTGCTCGAAGCGGACGCGGATGCGCGGCGGGGTCTTGGGGCCGAGGTCCTCGGGGCCGGCGTCGCCCTTGGGCGGGCCGCCCTTCTTCTTGTTCGAGTCTTTCTGGTCTTTGGCCATGGCTTACGACCCCTTCTTCGCTGCGGCGCGCCGGGCGTTCTGGCGCTCGTTCGACCCCGCGCCCTTCTTGACGGGCTTGGGCGGCGTGCGGACGGACTTGGGCGCGGCGGCGGGCTTCGCTGCCTTCGCGCCGGGCTTGGCGGCGGGCTTGGCGCGCTCGCGCGGGCCGTGGACGACGCCGAGTTCGGACCCCCCCCTGGCGGCGACGCGCACCTTGCTGCCGTCCGCCTTGGAGGCGAAGCGGACGCGGGTGGGCTTGCCGTCGACGACGGGGCTGACGTTGCTGATGTGGAAGGACCGGTCGAGAGCCACGCGGGCGCCCTGGGGGTTGAGGCGCGTGGGCTTCATCGACTTGACGCGCTGCTTCCGGCCCTCGCCGTCGTAGACGGAGGCGGGGAACTGGACGACGACGCGGTCCTGCTTGGTGAGCATGCGAACGATCTGGCCGACAGCGCCGCGGAACGAGCCGCTGGTCACCATCACCGAGTCGCCGGTGCGGACGTGCCTAGGCATGGGTCAGATCACCTCCGAGGCAAGGGACACGATCTTCATGTAGTTCTTGTCGCGGAGTTCGCGGGCGACGGCGCCGAAGATGCGGGTGCCCT
>CAYVSR010000442.1:0-2819 GCA_964453125.1 uncultured Phycisphaeraceae bacterium
GGAAGAGGAGCGGGCCGAGCGCGCGGACAAGAAGAGTGGCCCGTCGCCGGCTCGCGGCGGCATGGACGCAAGCCACGGCGCCATGGGCACGGACAAGATCCAGTTCGGCAAGAACTGATCCGGGTCGCCGGGTGACCGGCGCCCCGACATCCTGAAACAACGCCGCCCGGACCGACGTGTCCGGGCGGTTTCTTTTTGCGTAGTCTGACGCCCATGGGAAGGCGGCGGACGCGAGCGGGCGGCGTGGGTGCGCGGGGCGCGAGGGCGCCGCACGGGGCGATCGCGGCGACGCTTCAGCACATCGCGGCGAAGGCGAGCGCGGCGAGCGCGAGCAGCCGGCGCCTGTGCGGCGTGAGCGTGAAGACGGTCGAGATGGTCACGAGTCGGGCCATGGGCGGTGTCTTTGGTTGTCTGAAGATACCCCAGCATTCGAGGCGCCGCGAGCGGGAACGCCGGGTCCGAGGCTGTTATTCGCGTGCCGCGCGAGGCGGGGGACGCGTGGCGGGTTCGGGTCGTGCGGGCGTGTTGCGTGCGGGCCTCGCGGTGTGTGTCTCGCTCGGCGCGCCGGTTATCGCGCCCTTGGCCTGGATGGGGGTCGCGACGGGCGCGCTTGCGGCGCCTCCCGGCGCGGCTGATCTGCCCCCGGCCTCTGAGGCCCTCGCCTCGTTCGCGGCGCTCGAAGGATGGGTGCGCGCCGGCGAGGTTCGTGCGGACGGGCCGGGGGCAGACCCGACGGGCGCGACGGGCGTGAGCGTGACATTGCGACTCTCCGGCATGGTGGTGGGGCGGGCGACGACGATGGCGGGCGAGGGCGACGCGGAATCGGCGGGGCTGTGGGCGCCGGAGGGCGAGTGCCTGCGCACGGCGGCGCGCCGGGCGATCGCGCAGGCGGCCGAGCGAGCGCCCGGTGAGCGCGACGCCCTGCGCGAGCAAGTGGTGCGGGACGCGCTGGCTCTGGTGACGGTGGACCTGCAGGTGGCCGGGCGCCTCACGCCCCTGATGGGCGAGACGATCGACGACGCCGCGCTGGGCGTGAACCCCGGGGTGGAGGGCGTGGCGGTGCGCGCGGGCTCGCGCCTGCGGGCGCACATGCCGGGGCTGATGCTCTCGACGAACGCCGCCCCGGCGCAGTCGCTCACGGCGCTGTGCTCTGAACTGGGGCTGACGCGCGCGGCGCTGGGGGCGCTGCGGACGGGCGCGGGGGTGTCTGTTTACAAGTTCGCGGCGCACCACCTCGCGCAGCCCGCGCCCGGCGAGCCGCCGCGGTTCCTGTTCCGAGGCGGGCGGGTGGTGAACGAGACGGACGTGTCGGCTGGGTCGCTGCGCGCTCTCGCGGACCGCATCGCGGCGCATCTGCAGGCCCACGCGTGGCCCGAGGGCAGGCGGGAGGGTGTCGCGCCCGATTCGCCCGGAATGCTCGGCGACTACGAGCCCTGGGCGGACCGGCACGAGCCGCTGGTCGCGCCGCCCGCGCAGCAGGCGCTCGGCGCGTTCGCGCTCGCGCGCTACTCAACGACGCCGGGGGTCTCGCCCAGACTCGCCGCGGGGTCGCTGACGCTGGCCAAGCGCATCGTTCGCGACCTCGAGGACGTCGGCCCGGGCGAGGCGGACGCGCGCCTCGACGCCCCTGCCGCGGCCGCGTACTTCATCGCATTCTGCGAGGCGAACGGCGGCGCTGATCTGGCTCGCGGCAGCACCTCGCCCTTTGCCGACGCCGCCGCGGCGAAGGCGGTGGCCGCGTTCGGCGAGCAGGGCTGGGATGCGTCGCTCTCGCCGCCCGCCCGGGCGCTCATCGCGTACGCCATGCGCAGCATCTCGCTCATATACGCGCCGGGCGACGAGCGCTGGGTCTCGCCCGATGCGGCCCGCGACACCGTGCGGTCGCTGTTCCGGGACACGCCCGAGGGCAAGGTTGTCGGCCTGATGCCCTGGCTCGGATGGGCCGCCATCGATTTGGACCCTGGCCCCGGCGCGCTGCCGGCCACGGCGCCGCTGCTGGAGATGCGCGACCTGCTCTGGCGCCACCAGTTGACGCGCGAGCAGGTCATGCCGGACTCGCCGGACCTGATGGGCGGCATCGTGTTCACCGCGGGGCGCACGCCGCTGCCCACGTGGCAGGCGGCCCGGCCCCTGGCGTTCGTGGCGAGCATGCTGGCCGACCCGCGCCTGACGACGCCCGACCAGACGGCTGAGCAGATGGCGCGGCTCTCCAGGTCGCTGCGGTTCCTGATGCAGCTGGCCGCGGACGAGCCGGAGGGGCACATGTATCGGGACCGGCAACGAGCGCTGGGGGGTGTCCGGGAGGCCCTCTGGAACCAGCGGATGCCTGTGGACGCCTCCGCCATGGCCCTGCTGGCGGTGTGCGAAACGCTGCGAGCGGCGGAACGGCTGGGCGCGAATCGTCGATAGAACGGTTCTGAGGGCGTCGATCGGCGTGACCGGAGGTCAGACACGCATCCGGGGGGCGGCGCCGGGCGTACTGTTTGGGGCGACGGGCGGTCGGCCCGGGCGTTCTCTCCCCCCCACTGCCTCGGTTTAGCAGGAGACCGGCATGCGAACCCTCGGCGCGGCGTTGGTGATGGCGGCGGCGACGATGACCGCAACGGCCCCGACGGCGGTGGCCCAATCGGCCAGGGCGCTGGCGCTGAGCGACCCTCGCGCCGACACCCTCGCGCGGCTCGAGAAGCCGGTGTCGATCGAACTCAAGGAGACGCGCCTCGAGGACGTCCTGATGTTCATCGAGCAGGTGGGCGACGTGACGCTCGAGCCTATGTGGCTGGACAACTCGGGGGCGAACGCCGGTCTCGAGAAGGACAAGG
>CAYVSR010000443.1:0-2815 GCA_964453125.1 uncultured Phycisphaeraceae bacterium
CAGGTCACCATCCTCCCCGGCGTCACCGTCAAACTTGGCCAGGACGTCTCCTTCTTCTTCGACACCGACAGCAACGGCGTCGCCCAACCCACGTTCCTCGGCGAGCCCGGGCGCCCCATCCGGTTCGTCCCCTACACCCCGGGCGCCCCGTGGCTCGGCGTCGTCATCGGCGACACCCTCTGGTTCGGCTCGCGGTGGGACTGGTGCGAGTTCGAGGGCTCGCGCTACGGCGTGAGCGTCTCGTCGCTCCCGCTCGCGCTCGACAACTGCGTATTCCGCGACAACATCCGCGGTCACTACAGCGAGTCGCTCACCGCGCTGCGCAAGACCACGTTCGAGGACAACGTCTTCTCGTACACCGGCGAGCGCTTCGCGCCATTGCACGAGGTCCGCGGCTTCCTCGACGCCAACCACCCGGCCAACCCGAACACCTTCATCAACAACAGCGGCGACCCCGGCCCCGACTTCTTCGGTTCTTTCCTCCCCACCGGCGGCCTTATCGCCCGCGCCCGCCACAACAGCCTCGAGAACACCGACAGCGACGTGCGCAACAACTGGTGGGGCACGCCGACCGGCCCGCGCGAGCCGCGCAACCCCGGCGGCACGGGCGACGCCGTCTTCTTCGGCATCGACTCGGGCGGCTTCCTCCTGCCGTTCCTGACACAGGCGCCAACCAGCAACCCGCCCCCCGTGGTGCGCTTCGTCTCCACCGCGGGCGCCGCCGTGCCGGGCGAGCGCATCCAACTGCAGTGGACGGCGCGCGACGACGGCGCGATCGCGTCCCAGCGCGTGTACTACTCGCCCGGGTCCAACGCCGACACCTCGATGACCTTGCTCGCCGAGATCCCCGCGGGCGCTCGCTCGTTCGAGTGGCTCGTCCCCGCGATCGGCACGCCGGCCAGCGGCGTCAACCAATTCGTCCGCGTTGTCGCGACGGACAACCTCGGGCAGGAGGGGATCGCCGATCTGCCCGTCAGGATCACCAATCCCGCCGACTTCACCGGCGTCATGACGCCCAACTCGCCCACGCCCCCCCTCGTCCGTCCCGGCGACGCGCTCGAGGTCTGCGCCGGCGTCTCCGGCGTTGTCGGATCGATGTACGCCTCGCTCGAACTCGACAACGACGACGAGGGCCGCTCGCTCGGCGGCATGTTCCAGAGCGGGCCGAACGCCTGCACTGTTCTCCCAGCGCAGACGCCCGACGTCTCGACCGACCGCGCTCGCTTCCGCTACGACGCCACCGCCTCGCTCAACCAGGTCCGCTCGTTCTACGGCCCCTACTTCTCGATCCGTCCCGACACGATGCTCGGCGATGCGCCGCCGACAATCTCGCTCACCTCGTCGCACGACGGGCGCACGTACGACGCGGGCGCGATCGTCCCCATCGCCTGGGCCGCCTCCGACGACGAAGCGCTCCGCGCGTTCGACATCCGCGCCTCGCTCGACGGCGGCGTGCGCTGGTTCGTCGTCGCCCGCGACCTCCCCGCCGGCGCCCGCTCGTACGACTGGCGCCTGCCGGCGTCCGCCGGCGTCACCGACGTGCGCATCCGAGTCGTCGCCCACGACCTCCGCTTCCAGAACACCTCCGCCGAGTCTGGCGCGTTCTCGATCGCCCCGGGCGCGTACTCGGCGCCCTGCCCGGGCGACGCCAACGGCGACGGCGCCGTGAACTTCGCCGACCTCAACATCGTGCTCTCTCAGTTCGGCCAGTCCGGCGCCGGCCTCGCCGGGGACGTCACCGGTGACGGCAGCGTGAACTTCGCCGACCTCAATGTCGTGCTCAGCGCCTTCGGCGCGACCTGCTGACCGACCCGACCCCCGACCAAGACTGGAGCGCACCATGCCCCGATTCAGGTCAATGCTCTCTCTCACGGCCGCCTCACTCCTCGCTTCGTCGGCGTTCGGCGGCGGCGCCGCCGCCTGGCGCTTCCAATTCGCCGGCCCGTACGCCGCCCATCGCGGGGCCGTCGCCTCCGACGGCACGGTCTACTTTCAGGACATCACGGGCGTGCTCTACGCCGTGTCGCCCCAGGGCTCGCTGCGCTGGACTTACAACCCTGCAGGAGTCGCCGAGGGTCCGGTCTGCGTCGGCCCGGACGACACCATCTACATCAGCGCGAATCCCGCGGGCGCCGACGTGCAGATCCACGCCGTGAACACCGACGGGTCTCAGCGCTGGGTCTTCTCCGATCCGGGCGTCACGCAGGGCATCATCGCCGGGCCAGGCGTTGGGCCCGACGGCAACATCTACGCCGTCACGGAAGTCTTCGGGCTCGGCGCGCTGTCGCTGACGCCGCAGGGCGCGCTGCGCTGGAGTGACACGGGCGACCCGGCCTTCAATGAGCGCGGCCAGACCGGCGTCGAACTCTCGTTCGGCGCGCGAGACCCCGGCGGGCCGAGCGATCGGTTCTTCTTTGGTTTCGACATGAACGGCACGGGGTCCGCAACCGGCCGCCTCTTCGCCTACTCGCTCGGCGGCGCGCGCCGGTTCGACGCGCCACTCGGCGGCGACGCGAACGTCGGCCAGTTCCAGCCCGCCGCGGGCGCGGCGGCCGGCGCGGTGTACGTCTCGAGCCTTTTCTCCTCGCAGGGCTATCGCCTGCGTTCCTTCAACGCCGACACAGGCTCGCTCAACTGGTCCTATCCCCCGGACACCGGCCCCCCCACCAACACCCTCACCCAGCCCACCGTCGGCCCCGACGGCGTCGTCTACGTGATGCGAAACCTCGGCGAGGTCCACGCGGTGAACGCCGACGGCTCCAACCGCTGGACGCACGCGGCGCCGGTGATCTTCAACGCGCCCGTCGCGAGCCCC
>CAYVSR010000444.1:0-2803 GCA_964453125.1 uncultured Phycisphaeraceae bacterium
GCTCCCTGGACCATGGTCTGTCTTGAGAGAGTCATCGGGCGCCGCCGCGCCGCACCACGCGGGTCGCCCACGAGTTCCACCGAAGTCGCCGCACAGGCGCAAGGAGTAGAGAGTCATGGCCATCCATTCATGGGCATCGCTGGGCGCGTGCGCCGCGCTGGGCGTCACGGCGAGCGGAGCGACGCTGAACCTCGCGACGCGCGGATCGCACGGCGAGATCAACGGCGCGCTGTTCTTCCAGTCCAACGCCCAGCACACGACCCCCGGCGCGTGGGATCCCTTCGTCCGCCTGCGCGCCAACGGCGTCGAGCAGGGGTACAACACGTCGGCTCCCGGCGGCGTGTTCCACGCCCGCTTCGGCCGCGACCTCACGCTGGGCGAGATCCCCACGGTCACGATCGCGGGCGTCGAATACCGCGAGTTCCTGCTCGACATCAACGAGAGTGTGAGCGCCCGCAAGCGGCTCCTCTCCCTCGACCGGCTCCTTGTCTACACCTCGGACACCGGCGGCGCCTCGACGACGAACCTGGCCTCGCTGGGCGACCTCGTCTATGACCTCGACACCGGCGCGAACAACCGTGTCACGCTGAACTCCCGGCTCCGCCCGGGCAGCGCGTTCGGCGACATGCTGCTGTACGTCCGCGATTCCGCCTTCGACGGCGTCGGCGACGACGACTTCGTCTACCTGTTCTCGCGCTTCGGCGACCTGCATCGCGCCGACGGCGGGTTCGAGGAGTGGGGCGTCGTGCCGGGAGGGTCGGCGGCCTCCGCGACGATCCCGTCGGTCGCGGGCGCGTTTGCGCTGCTCATGGGCGCCGGGCTGGTCGGCGCGCGCCGCACGCGCTGATCCATCACCGCGCGGGACGACCCGAAGAACAAGCCCCGGCGCACGCGCGGGGCTTGTTCGCTGCGCGTGATGGATCGGCGCCGGGCCCGGGCGTCGCGCTCACCACTTCCGCATCGCCGGGCCGGTGTACTTGGCCAGCGGGCGGATCAGCCGGTTGTTCGCGTGCTGCTCGCAGATGTGGGCGCACCAGCCGGTGATGCGCGCGGCGACGAAGATCGGGGTGTACTGCGGCACGGGGATGCCCATGACGAAGTACGTCATGCCGCAGGGGAAATCCACGTTCGGCCAGATCTTCTTCTGGTCGAGCATGATCTTCTGGACCTTCTCGCCGATCTCGAACCACGTGAAGGCGTCGGGGCCCTTCTTCTCGGCGTACTTTCGCCCCAGGGCGTGCAGGATGGCCGCGCGATGGTCGCCGTTCTTGTAGACGCGGTGGCCGAAGCCCATGATCTTGCGCTTGGTGGCGAAGGCGTTGGTCATGAAGGCGTCGACGTTCGCGAGGCTGCCGACCTCCTTGAGCATCTCCATCGCTTCTTCATTGGCGCCGCCGTGGAGCGGGCCCTTGAGCGCCGCGATGCCGCCGGTCACGGCGCCGTGCATGTCGGAGAGCGTGCCGGCGATGACGCGGGTGGTGAAGGTGCTGGCGTTGAAGTCGTGCTCGGCGTAGAGCGTGAGGCTGACGTCGATGATGCGAGCCTCGTCGGCGCTGGGCTTCTTGCCGGTCATCATCCACAGCAGATTCGCGGCGTGGTCAAGCGAGGCGTCGGGCGCCACGATCGCCTTGCCGTCGATGATGTTCTGCATGTGCCCGATGACGGTCGGGATCTGGGCGAGCAGGCGCTTGCTCTTGCGCAGGTTCGCCGCGGCGGAGTTGTCCTGGCAGTCCGCGTCGAGGTGGCCGAGCGTCGAGACGGCGGTGCGCAGCACGTCCATCGGCACGGCGTTGGGGAGCTTCGCGGTCTTCTGGATGAGCTCGACGACCAGCGGCGGCAGGGCGCGCTCGGCCACGATCTCCTTCTTGAACGCGCTCAGTTCGTCTTTCGAGGGCTTGTGCCCGATGAGCAGGAGGAAGGCGACCTCCTCGAACGTCGCGTGGTCCGCGAGGTCGTGGATGTCGTACCCCCGGTACATGAGCTTGTCCTGCTCGATGTTGCAGATCGCGGACTCGCCCGCGACGATGCCCTCGAGGCCCTTGGCGAAATCGTCGGGTTTGGCGCCGGGCTTGGCGGGGGAGGGGGCGATTCCGGGGGCTGTCGTCGAGGACATCGGTGATCTCGTCTCCTGATGGCTGCCTGGCTGTGGCGCCGGCCGGGGGTTGGTCCGGCGGCGTGTCGAGGGGCCCCGCCGCGGGTCTAGCGCCCGGGGAAGGACCACTCCTGCCCGGGAGTGTAGCGGAGCGCCTTGTAGAGTTCCTCGCGCGTCTGCATGTCCTTGAGGAAGGTCTCGACGTGGCCGTCCCGCTTGAGCGCCGCGAGGGACCGGCCCACCGCGCCCATCGCGACGCGCAGGGTGGTGACGGGGAAGATGACCGCGTGGTACCCCAGCGCCGCGAACCGCGCGAGGGGAATGATCGGCGTCTTGCCGAACTCGGTCATGTTTGCCAGCAGGAGGCACGAAGGCACGGAGGCACGAAGGGAATCGGCGACGTCGCCGAATTCCTTCTCGCTCGTCAGCCCCTCGGGGAAGATCATGTCGGCGCCGGCGTCGATATACGCCCTGGCGCGCGTCAGCACGGCGTCGAAGCCCTCGACGCTGCGCGCATCGGTGCGGGCGCACACCACGAACCCGTTGCCCAGCGCGTCGCGGGCGCGCGCGGCGGCGGCGACCTTCTCCTGGATGTGATCGATCTTGATGAGCGACTTGCCGTCGAGGTGGCCGCAGCGCTTTGGAAAGACCTGGTCTTCGATGTGGAACCCGGCGGCGCCGGCGCGGCTGTACTCGTGCACGGCGCGCGCA
>CAYVSR010000445.1:0-2785 GCA_964453125.1 uncultured Phycisphaeraceae bacterium
AGGTGCCGACGCTGGCCGCCACGCCCGGCAGGGTGAGATCGACCGTCTTGTCCATCAGCGCGCTTCCGGGCAGCGTCTGCCCCAGCTGATTGATCGGATAGCGGGTGAAGAGCAGCGTGCCGTTCGGCGCATAGACGATCCCGCCGTCGTTGTTCGGGGCATCGGACACGCGCACGCCCGAGCCGGCGAACGCCGTGATCTTGCCGCAGGTGCGGACGAGCGGGACCTCGTACAGCGCCCCGTTGGCGCCGTTGGCCGCGCCGCCGATGAGCAGCGTGTCCGGATCGCCGCGCTTGAGGATGAGCCCGCCCAGCGAGCCGGGGACGTTCGGGGGCGAGCCGAGGTTCACCAGGGTGTAGAACTGGTCGAACGGCGGCTCGACGACCTGCGCGGACGCGCCGACGGATGCGAATACGGCGGCGGACGCGACAAGGCCACGGCTGATCGTGCGCATGGGGGCTCTCTCCTCTGCTGAGATTCTACCCCCAACGGGCGCGCCGGCCGCTGAAATAAGGGGACTTTCACGCGATCCGGTCGCGGAAAGGCCCATAACACCCCGGCCGGAGCAGGTTGCGGGGACGCGCGAGGTCGCACGCCTCGCGCGGAGGCGAGGCGTCGGTCAACACGTCGAGGAGTAGTAGCTCAACACGATGTTGAGATCGAGGAAATCGGTGACGCCGTCGCGGTTCAAGTCGCTCTGCGCACCGGCTTCGGGTGAGGCAAAGTCCGAGAGAACGACGTTGAGGTCTACGAAGTCGACTCGATTGTCTCCATTCGCGTCGCCCGGGCAGGGAGGCGGCTCATCGGAGAACATGCGAACGAAGCCCGCGACCTGCAGCCCGGGGGCGCCCGCGAACGCGTTCGTTCCATCGAATGCCGCGCTTGCGCCGAGCGAGTCCCCCTGACCGAGTCCCGTGGGCCTGTCCCAGAGACGTTGCCACCATGTCGCGCCTTGGCGATTGAAGACGAACGCCGCGCCGCGGGACAAGCCGCCGTCAAAGCTCCGCGGCGCCCCCACGACGACGACGGAGGAATCTCCCGCAACGGCTCGGCCGAAATCGGCGATCGTCGCGGGCGGCGGCGGAGCCGCTGGCGTCAGGCGCGCCGTCTGCGCCCATGACTCGCCCTGGCGCTCGAAGACGTACGCCGCGCCCCGCACCGATGGTGTGGGGCTCCCATACGGGGCGCCGATGATCGCCGTCGCGCCATCCCACGCGATGCTCGCGCCGAACTCGTCCCAGAGGGCGGCGTCACTGGGTCGGATGGTTGCGCCCTGCTGCCAGACACCCGCGATGCGGTGGAACGCGATCACGGACGAGGGCTCGCCCAGAGAGCCGTTGGGCCCCCTCGCGATGAGCATCGTGTCGGCGTGGATCGCGAGGGCTCGGCCGAAGATATCGCCCGCTCGGGCATCGGAAGGCGCGATCGTTTGCTGGAGCGTCCACACGCCGCTGACGCGCTCGAAGACGCGGACCGCCCCGGAATCGACTCCGTGCAGATCCTCACTGCTGTTCCCCAGCGCAAGGATGCCGCCGCTGACGCCGAGCGTCTGCCGAGAGTCGCCCGTAGTCCAGGGGCCTAACTCGACGATGGGCGTCCAGACCGTGTTGATCCGCTCGAACACAGCGGCGACATGGTGCGCCCGGATGCCGATGAGGGCGAGGTCGTCGTCGATCGCGACCGCGTCGCCGAAGTAGTCAGATGCGCCCGGAACGCCCGACCGGATGACCTTCTGCTCCTGCGCCCACACGCCGCTCTCGCGGCGGAGGAAGTACGCGGCGCCCGCTCCGCTCACGCCATAGATCGCGTTCGGCGCGCCGATGACCATCCGGTCCCCCTTGAGCGCCATCGAGTGTCCGAACGTCGCGACCTGGGCTAGGTCGAACGACGAAAACTCGCTGATCCGAAGCCAGGGCCAGAGAAACACCTGCGCGGAGGCGGGGAGTGCCGTCGCGACGAGAACCACCAGCAGCGTCAGCGCGCGGAGCATCCGAGCAGAGTAGGCGACGCTCGAATCTCAATCAATGAAAATCCGCGGCGGCGATCCGCCGGGACGCAGGTTCGTTACACCCCCACGCCAAGCAGCGCCAGCGCGTTCTCGACGATGTGCTTGTGCGACAGCCCCAGCACGTCCAGGATCTCCTCCGGCTCTTGCGCGCTCTTGGGGATCTGGCGGACGAACATCTGCTTGAGGGTGAACGCGTCGCCGCTGTCGGCGAGGGCGTCGGCCACCGCCGAACCCAGCCCGGCGCCGTAGTTGTCCTCCACCGTCAGCACGTACCCGTTGCACTTGTTGGCGAGGTCGAGGAGCAGGTCGGTGTCGAAGGGGATGGAGTACAGGTCGACGAGGGTGGCGGTGACGCCGGCCTTGTCGAGGCCGTTGAGGGCCTTATTGCACTCGTGCACCATGTACCCGGCGCTGACGATCAGCAGGTCACGACCCTCGTTGAGCACCTCGAACGCGCCGAGGTTGAACACGGTGTCCTCGCTGTAGAGGAACTCGGTCTCGGGGCGGAGGGTCCGCATGTAGCACAGGCCGTCGTGCTCGGCCATCGCCGCGGTCAGCCCGTACGCCGCGAACGCGTCCGACGGCTGGAGGACGTAGCACCCGGGGTTCCCGCGGTGGTCCTTGGTGGTGGCGAGCGAGCGGAACCACGCGATGTCGGGCAGCGACATCTGGCTCGGCCCGTCCGCCGCGAGCGAGACGCCCGCGTGCGAACCCACGACCTTCAGGTTCGCGCCCGAGTTCATCGCCATCTCGATCTGGTCGTACCCGCGCGTCACG
>CAYVSR010000446.1:0-2780 GCA_964453125.1 uncultured Phycisphaeraceae bacterium
CCTCATGTTCAACACGGACGAGAGCCGTCTCCCGCCCATGTTCGAGTCCCTCGTCCAGGCGCAGGCCGCGTACCTCGGCCACCCGCGCGTGCTCGACCGCGCCATCAACGACCCCGCGGTGCGCGAGGCGGGCTGGCCCGCCGGTGGCGAGGGGCTCGCCCTGCTGCAGGACCGCCTCCGCGTCATGAGCGCCAAGGGGCAGCAGATCATCACCGTGCGCGTCTCGTTCGAGAACGCCGTCGGCGCCGCACGCGCCGTCAACGCCGTGCTCCGCGCGTACCGTGACATCTACGGCGAGCAGGCGGGCCTCACCGCCAACCAGCGCGAGCTGGGCATCGAGAGCCGCGAGCGCACGCTGCAGGGCGAGCTCTCCGCCGCCAAGGAGAACTACGCGCGCCAGCAGGAGCAGTTCGGCCCGGACGTGCAGGACCGCGCCTTCGAGGCCCGCATCACCGCGCTCGACGGCATCAACACCAAGCTCTCCGACGTGCGCCTGGCCATCGCCGAGAAGGAGGCCCGTGCCAAGGGCGAGAACGCCGCCCCCGCGCCCGAGGGCCAGGCCGAGCCCGAGGTGGCCGCCGCTCGACAAGCCTCCGAGGCGGAGGCGTACGCCGCCACCGACGAGGCCGTCGCGCGCTTCATCGCCGACAAGGCCCGCCTGCAGGCGGACTACGACGCCCGGTCCGTGCGCTTCGGGCCGCGCCACGTCGAGATGCGCTCCCTCCAGGGCCAGATCGACGCCAAGCAGCGCGAGATCGACCAGCGCGTCGAGCAGCTCAAGATCGCCGGCGTCATGCCCGGCGTCACTTCCGGCGGCGTGATCACCGCCCTCGCGCTCGCCGAGCGCCCGCTCGACGAACTCCGCTCCCTCGAGGATCAGTACCAGACCATGAAGGACGCGCTGGGGCGCGAGATCACCGACATCACCCGCAAGCGCATGGCCCTCGCCAACATGCTCGAGCAGGTTGAAGAGGCCAAGACCCGCCTCGACGAGACCCAGAAGAAGCTCGACGAGATCCGCACCGAGCGCAAGAGCACCGAGGCCGGGCGCATCTCCACGCAGGAGGGCGACATCCCCTTCCGCGCCTCCGCCGACAAGCGCGTCGCACGCGCCGTCATGGGCGTGCTCGGCGGCGGGTGCGTGGGCTTCGGCATCGTCATGGCCCTTGGACTCGTCCGGGGGAACTACCGCTACATCGAGGACATCGAGCACGGCGTGCAGGCGCCGCTGCTGGGCACCCTCCCCGAACTCAACACCGGCGACGGCGAGAACGACGAGCTCGCCGCCGGCAGCGTGCACCACGTCCGCAACATGCTCCAGTTGCAGCACACCCGCCCCCCGGTGGGCAACGCCCGCGTTTACGCCATCACCAGCGCCGCCGCGGGCGAGGGCAAGACCAGCCTGTCCATGGCCTTGGGGATGTCTTTCGCCGCCGCCGGCCACCGCACGCTGCTCATCGACGCGGACCTCTACGGGCGTGGGCTCACCAAGTCGCTCGGCATGATGGGCGCCGACGGCCTGTCCGAGGCCGCCACGGCCGCCGACCTCAACGGCGAGGTGCACGACGCGGGCTTCGCCAACGTGTGGGTGATCCCCGCGGGGCGCAGCGAGGCGTTCGACGCGCAGAACCTCTCCAAGCCGCGCATGGAAGCGCTGCTCAACAAAGTGCGCGACGAGTTCGACATCGTCATCGTGGACACCGGCCCCCTGCTGGGCAGCATCGAGGCCAACCTCGGCGCCGCGCTGGCCGACGGCGTGGTGCTCATGGTCACCCGCGGGCAGGACTCGAAGCTCGTGCGCGCGTGCCTCAAGCGCATCGTGAGCGTCGGGGGCGTGTGCGCGGGCCTGGTGTTCAACCGCGCGCTCCGGCCAGACTTCGAGCGCAGCGTCAGCAGCAACTCGTTCCGATCCAACGCGCCCAGGCTCCAGGGCCAGACCCTGCCGACGCCCTCGCGCGAGAGTTCGCTCCTGCGCGCGCTCGGCAGCGGGAAAGGCGACTCGGGCCTGCAGGCATGACCGCGACCCGCGTCTCGATGCCCGGGACGACCGCCGCCCAGCCCGCGTGGGCCGAGCCCACCTGCTGGGGCCTCAGCGCGCGCGGCCTCCACGACCGGCGCTGGGCGCTCCGCGGCGTGCAGGTCGTGCGCCGCGGCGAGGGGCGCGTCGCCGCCAAGGGCCCGGACGTCTACCTCCTGGTGGACCCTGAAGATCTCGTCTGGTTCGACCCCGCGCCGGTGGTCAAGCGCCTCGCGTGGCTCAAGCCGCGCCTGTTGCGTCTCCGCGTGGTGGACACCGACGACGAGCGCGTCGCCGAGCGCGTCGCGCAGGACGAGGCCGGGCGCCTGCTCGAGATTCGGCGCCAGTACCGCCCGCGCGCCCGCGCCACGCTGCGCCCCGTGCTCACCCCCGAGGCCGGCCTGGCGCGCATGTGGGCCGACGCGACGGGCGGGCGCCAGGAGTCGCTCCGCGCCCTGCGCGCAGAGGTCGGGCGCGCCGCCGTCGCCGTGGCCTCGAGCGAGGGGCGCATCCACAACGCGGGCGAGCGCGAGCAGGTCGAGTCGTTCCTCGGCGATCTCGTGGGCGAGTGGCACAACCCCAGCGCCGTGCTCGACGGCGTGTACGAGTTCCAGCCCGGCGTGTGGCTGCACGAGACGACGAGCGTGTCGCCCGGCGTGCGCCTCGTGCCGCCGCTGTGGCTGGGCGCGGGCGCGAAGGCGGAGGCCGGGCGCGTGCTCGTCGGCCCCGGCATGGCGCCCGACCTCTCGCCCGGCCTGCACGT
>CAYVSR010000447.1:0-2767 GCA_964453125.1 uncultured Phycisphaeraceae bacterium
CCGGGCGGGGCGCGCGGGCGTTGCAGGACGGGCGGCAGACTCGCCGATACCGTTGGACTCCGCCCGCCTGTTCCTGCCGCAGAAAGAGAGACGCATGGCACACGCCCCGGCGTTCGTTGTTGAGTCATCGCGTCGCCCCGCGAACCGCCCGAGATGTTCGGCGCGGCGTTGGGTTGTGGTGTGCGCTGCGGCGGCGGTGTCGGCGGGGGCGTCGGCGCGCCAACTGACCAACGACGTGCGGGCGCTGGTGGACAAGCACCGGCTGGGCGGGGCGAAGGTCGGCGTGGTGATCTCGGAGGCGGACTCGGGGCGCACGCTGGCGGCGCTGAACGCGGACACGGCGCTCATCCCGGCGTCGAACATGAAGGCGCTGACGAGCGCGGCGGCGGTGGCGGCGCTGGGGAAGGACTTCGTCTTCGAGACGACGCTCTCGCGCGACGGGGACCGGCTGATCGTGCGCGGGTCGGGCGACCCGGGGCTGGGCGATCCGGAACTGCTGAAAGAGACGCAGATCGGGGTCGAGGACATCCTTGCGGCGTGGGTGGAGGCGGTGCGGAAGTCCGGCGGAGATGCGCCGAAGGAACTGGTGATCGACGACCGGGTGTTCGACCGGCAGTACGCGCACCCGACGTGGCCGAAGGACCAGTTGCACCGGTGGTACTGCGCGCAGGTGGCGGGGCTGAACTTTCACACGAATATCCTGTCCATCTTCGCGCGCCCGACGCAGCCGGGGCGGCTGGCCACGGTGACGATGGAGCCGCGGGCGGACTGGATCGAGCTGCAGAACAAGGCGGTGACGAAGGGGGATGGCTCGAACAAGATTGGGGCGAACCCGCGGCCGGGCGACCCGACCGCGTTCGTGGTGTCGGGCGAGGTGCGGTTCGCGTCGGAAGAGCCGGTCGACGTGTGCTTCGACGAGCCGCCGATGTTCTTCGCGCGGCTGTTCGCGGACAGGCTGAAGGCGGCGGGGCTGGGGCCGGCGAAGGTGCGCCTGGCGGAGCCGCAGGAGATGCTGGGCGCGGGTCGCACGCTGGCGGTGATCCGCACGCCGATGGAAGTGGCGCTGCGCCGGTGCAACGTGAACTCGTACAACCTGTACGCCGAGGCGCTGATGAAGCGCATGGGGCGTGAGCTGACGGGGCAGCCGGGCTCGTGGGAGAACGGGGCGGCGGCGCTGCGGATGCAGATCCAGGAGCGGCTTGGCCCGCAGGACGCGGCGTCGGTGAGCATCGCGGACGGGTCGGGGATGAGCCGCGAGAACCGGGTGTCGGCGGCGACGCTGGCGCGGTGGCTGGCGTCGTTCCACGCGGATGAGCAGGTGGGTCAGGTGTTCATCGCGTCGCTGCCGGAGGCGGGCAAGGACGGGACGCTGAAGAACCGGTTTAAGAGCAAGAAGCTGCGCCTCGAGGTGCGTGCGAAGACGGGGTACATCCGGTCGGTGTCGACGCTGTCGGGGTACGTGTCGGACGTGTCGGGCGGCAGCGGGCAGGCGCGGAGGCTGGTGTTCTCGATCCTGGTGAACGACTGGCCCCCCGGAGCGCCGCTGAGCGAGGTGCGCGCGTTCCAGAACGACGTGGTGTGGCTGGCGCACGACTGGCTGCTGAGCGAGGGCGGGGGGCGGGCGCAGCAGGGGGGGAACTGACGCGGTCTTGCACCCGGTCGCCGGCCGGCAGAATCCCCGCCCGGGGTCCGCGACCGGCGCTCGCGGGGTCGGGAGGCGTGAACGAGGTCTGGGCTGTCCCGGGATCGGCCCGCGCGCTCGGTTCCCGCGCGGGCGCTACGATGGGCCCGTACTTCCTGTTGGGGAGTAGCCGCCCGCCGATGCGGGTGGGACGGGTCGTCAGCACGGGTGGAACTGTTCGCGTTTCGCCCCGGCCCGTCTGCGGCGTTGGCGCCGGTCTCTCTTGAGCCCGGACCGAGGCCCTTGGCGAGACCAACATCCTTGACGCAGGGCTGCGCGCTGCTCGCATGGAGCGGACGCACGCTCAGGATGTGGGCTTCTCATGAACGAGATGTTGCTTCTCTGCTCCGCTGCGCCATCGGACCCGTCGGGCCTGAGGGTGTGGGCGTATGTGGCGTTCATCGCTCTGGTGGTCGTGTTCCTGGCGCTGGACCTGGGCGTCTTTCACCGCGACGCCCATGTTGTCGGCATGAGGGAGGCGATCACTTGGTCGGCGATCTGGCTGACGTGCGGCGTCGCGTTCAGCGGGTTCGTGTACGCGGCGTACGAGGGGAACTGGCTCGGGCTCGGCAGCCGCACCTCGATGTACAGCTCAGCGGCGGCGATCAAGGCCGGAGCGCCGCTCATCGTGACCGGCGACGTGGGGGGGTTGGAAGCGGCCAAGCAGTACCTCGCGGGGTACGTGGTCGAGAAGTCGCTGGCGATGGACAACATCTTCGTCATTGCGATGATCTTCTCGTTCTTTGCTGTGCCGGCGAAGTATCAGCACCGCGTGCTCTTCTGGGGCATCATCGGCGCGCTGGTGATGCGCGGCGGCATGATCTTCCTCGGCGCCGGGCTCATTCTGCGGCACCAGTGGATCCTCATTCTCTTCGGCGGGTTCCTGATCCTGACGGCGCTGAAGATGGCCCTGATCAAGGGCAACGACGACGTCTCGCAGAACATCGCGGTGCGTCTGTGCAGGAGGCTCTTCCGCGTGACCGACTTCTACGACGGGCAGAGGTTCTTCACCAAGCGGACACTGAGGCCGACGTACTCGAGGAACGCGGCCGGCGAAGAGGTCATGGACCCCGCGCCCGCGGGCTC
>CAYVSR010000448.1:0-2764 GCA_964453125.1 uncultured Phycisphaeraceae bacterium
CGTGCCCCGCGGGGGCGCCGGATGGTGGGTTCGGTTGGATGTCGCTCAACGCCGGCCCCCTTTCACGACGGGCAGCGTATCACGGGCGGCAAGGGGTTCGCTTCAGAGAGAGCGGCGTCGCGCCTCAGTCGTGGCGCAGCGCCACGATCGGGTCCTGGCGGCTCGCCTTGCGCGCGGGGTAGAGGCCGAAGATCAGGCCCGTCGCCGCGGCGACGGCGAAGGAGAGCAAGATCGACCAGAGCGTGAGCTGCGTGGGCAGCGTCACGTTCGCCGGGAACCACTTGCCGATGAAGGGCGCCTTGGGCAGCAGGGGCACGCCCCAGCCCACGGCGAGGCTCAGCGCGATGCCGAGGCCGACGCCGATCAGCCCGCCGATGGCGCTCAGCACGCCGGTTTCGACGAGGAACTGCCAGACGATGTGCTTGCGCGTGGCGCCCAGCGCCCGCCGGATGCCGATCTCGCGCGTCCGCTCCGTCACGGACGCGAGCATGATGTTCATGATGCCGATGCCGCCGACGAGCAGCGAGATGGACGCCACGGCGCCGAGCACGAGGGACCATGTCAGGGCGGTTTTCTTGGCCGACTCGAGGAGTTCGTAGGGCACGATCAGCGAGAAGTCGGCCTGGGCGGCGTGGCGGCTCTCCATGAGGCGCTTGATGCGCGCGGCGTCCTCCAGCACGCGGTCGCGCGCGGGGGCGGCCATGTAGATCTCCTCCACCTGCACCTCGTTGGCCTGGAACGAGCCGCTGGAGCGACGCATGACGGTGTCGCCGAAGACCATGCGCGCGGTGGTGATGGGGATCTGCACGTCGAGGTTGAGGTCGCGGCCGACGAGCGCGGCGCCGGCGCCGCCGGACAGGCCCACGGGCGAGAGCACGCCGATGACGGTGAAGACCTTGTCGTCGATGCGGAAGGTCTGGCCCAGCGGGTCGTCGAAGGGGAAGAGGCGCTTGGCGACGATCTCGCCGAGCACGGCGACGGTGCCGCGCTCCTCGATGTCGTTCTCGGTGATGTATCGCCCGCGCGCGACTTTGAGGTTGGCGATGCGCTGGAGGGAGGGCGTGGTGCCGAAGGACTGGCTGGTCATCCGGTACGACTCGCGGAGGAGCTGCCCGCCGACGGCCTTGAGGGGAACGATGGCCTCGGCGTCGGGGAAGTTGGCCTCGATGACCTTGAGGTCCTCGCGGGTGATGCCGTACTTGCTGACGAACGAGCGCTGCTGGCCGCCCTGGGCCTGCTGGTTCTCGGGGGGCTTCTGGCTGCGGATGATGATGTTGCGGGCGCCGAGACGCTCGATCTGGTCGAGGGCGGCGCGCTTGGAGCCCTCGCCGATCGAGACCATGATGATCACGGCGGAGACGCCGAGGATGATGCCCAGCGCGGTCAGGATCGACCGCAGCATGTGCAGGCGCAGGTTGTTGAGCCCCAGCCGGCCGGTCTCGAGGAGGAAGGTCATCGCGTGATGCTACGCCCGGCGGGGCGCGGGGTTGCGGCGCCCGAGGGCCGGGGCGTGCGAGCGACCCGCGTCACGGCTGGGCGGCCTCGTCCTGCGGCTCGTCCGCGGCTTCGTCCGAGTCCTTCTTGTCAACGAGGACCCACGAGTGACGCTCCTTCATCCGCTCCCACGTGAAGGGGTCGTCGATGGGCGGCAGGTCGGTGCGCCGCTGCGCGAAGGAGGCGATCTGGGACATGTCCGACTCGAAGTCTTCCTTCGTCAGGACATTGAGCCCCTTGATCTCGATCGCCGCGACGCAGAGCGCCTTCTTGACGGGCACGACGGCGAATCGGGCGTCGGCCGGCGCGTCGGACACTGGCTTGGTGGGGTCGAGCCGGGCGACCAGCGCCGTGACCGCCTCGCGGAGTTCGGGCTGGTCGAGCGTCGGGGGCTGCACGAAGGCGCGCATCTTGGTGACGAAGCCGGGCGTGGGCACGGCGGAGGGATACTCGGCGGTGATGGCGGCGAGGCCGCCGGTGCGGGCTTTCTCGAGCAGTTCTGAGGCGCGTGCGGCGGCCTGCTCGTAGGCCATGAGGTCCTTGACGTGGCGCACGACCTGGGCGCGGACCTCGTCGAGCGAGGCGGGCGGGCCCTCGGGGCGGGCGCCGAAGAGGCGGAAGTAGTGGTAGTTGCCCATCGGGTCGATGGCGGGGCCGGTGAGCACGCCGACCTGCGGACCGCGCGCCTCGCCTGCGCCGATCTCGCGGACCTCGGGCAGCATCTGGTGGATGGCGACCTTGCGGGCGCCGATGGGGATGAGCGCCTCGCCAAGGCCGGGGATGGAGCGGAGCGTGGGGCCGGAGAGGAACTCGGGCTGCGAGCCGACGCGCGGCGTGTAGTCGATGGAGCGGGCGGCGAGTTTGTCCTTGGCCGCGGCGGCGATGGCCTCGAGTGATTTCGAGGAGGCGCGCCAGTTCTCGGGGACCTTCTTCCAGCGACCGTCGGCGGGCAGTTGCTTCTGCTCCGTGGCGATCTCGGCGCGGATGACCTGGTCCGCGTCGCGGATGGCCTGCAGCACCATTTCGGCGCGGAGTTCGTCCTCGACCTTGATCTTCTCGGCGCTGAACTCGCCGGGGTACTTGTCTCGGGCGTTCTTCCAGCGCTTGTTGACTTCGATCGGGTCCGGGGTCACGAGGCGCGAGATCGCGGAGCGGTCGATGGAGAGCCACTCGATCTTGACCGCCGCGGGCAGGAGGTAGCCGAAGCCGAGGTCGCCGGTGCCCGGGGCGAGGGCCTTGTAGGCCTCGAAGTGCGCCTTGAGGGCGTCTT
>CAYVSR010000449.1:0-2760 GCA_964453125.1 uncultured Phycisphaeraceae bacterium
TGCGCGCACGCGCCCAGCGCCAGCCCCGCCGCCGCCGCGATTGCCGCCGCCAGCGCCGCCCGGACCGATCCCCCCACGATTCTCGCACGAGTCTTCATGCGCGCACCTTACCGCGCGCCACCCGCCGGCCGGGGCCCCGCGCATCCCCGCTTCTCCGTGCCTCCGTGGTGAATTCCGCCGCCGGTACCATGCCCCCAGCATGGATGCGCCGCGCGATCTCTCCGGCATGCGAGCGACCGTCATGGGCTTGGGCCGGTTTGGGGGCGGGCTGGGCGTTACGCGCTGGCTCGTCTCGCAGGGCGCCGAGGTCCTGCTCACGGACCTCGACCCCGAAGCGAAACTCGCCGCCCCGCTTTCCGAGCTGCGATCGCTCATCGACTCGGGGCGCGTTCGCCTCCGCCTGGGCGGGCACAACGTCAGCGACTTCACCGCCGGCGTCGATCTCGTCGTCGCCAACCCAGCCGTGCCCGCGCCGTGGGACAACCGCTTCCTGCGCGCGGCGTCGGCGGCGGGCGTGCCGATCACCACCGAGATCCGACTGCTCGTCGAGCGCCTGCCGCGGCGCGAGCGAACCATCGGCGTCACCGGCTCGGCCGGCAAGAGCACCACGACGTCCATGATCGCCCACGTGCTCCGCCGGGTCCTCGGGGCGGGGCGCGTGCACCTCGGGGGCAATATCGGAGGCTCGCTGCTCTCGGAACTGGCGGGCATCGGCGCCGGCGATTGGGTCGTGCTCGAGCTGTCTTCCGCGATGCTGCACTGGCTGGGGGAGGGCGCCGGCCATCGCGGCGCAACGGGCTGGTCGCCCGGCGTCGCGGTCGTCACGAACGTCTCGCCCAACCACATCGACTGGCACGCTTCATTCGATCACTACCGCGAGAGCAAGGCTCGCATCGCCGAGCGCCAGCGTCCGGGTGATTCGCTCGTGCTGGGCGACACCAGCGCGATCGACGCCGTGGCGGCGCAGCCCGGCGTGCGCGTCGTGCACGCCCTCGCGGACGAGGCCGGCGCGACGGCTCGCCTTCCCGCGCTCGCCATCCCCGGCCCGCACAACAGGCGAAACGCCGTGGTCGCGCTCGCCGCGGTGGACGCCGCGCTCGCCGGGCACGCGCCGGCGCCGGGCGCGGGCGAACCGGCGGCCGCGCTGGCGTCGTTCCGCGGCCTGCCCCACCGGCTCGAACTCGTGCACGAGTCCGGCGGCGTGCGCTACTTCAACGACTCGAAATCAACCACGCCCGAGGCGACGCTGCTCGCCGTCGCCGCGTTTGAGCAGGAGCCCGCCCCGGCGGGCGCATCACGCCCGCGCGTGCACCTCATCGCCGGGGGCTACGACAAAGGCTCAGACCTCACGCCCATCGCCCGGCTTGCGCCGCGCCTCGCGGGGCTGTGGTGCATCGGCAAGACGGGCCCGACGATCGCGCAGACCGCACGCGAACCGCACCCCGGCGAGCCGGCGTGCACGATCGAGAATTGCATCACGCTCGACGCCGCGATGACCGGCATTGGCGCACGCGCTCGCGCCGGCGACGTCGTTCTGCTCTCGCCGGGCTGCGCCTCGTGGGATCAATTCACCAATTTCGAGGAACGGGGCGCGCGGTTCGCGGCGTTGGCCCGGGGTCGGTGACCGGCGTAAGCGCCAGCGGCACAACGGGTTGCGCCGCACACCGAACAAAGAGCAAAATTCCTCCAAAAATCTACCGTACAAACATTGACTTTCACCGATAATCTGCGATCCTATCACACACCGAACATTGAACCCGATGGAGGGCCTTGGTATGGTCGCAACAGAGACGGAAGCACGACGCAACGGCAGGCTCGACCACGACAAGCCGGCCCATTCCGGAAAGGACGCCCGCATGGCCGTCACCATCGAGGACAAAGGCAAGAAGCAGGCGCTGGACCGCACCATCGCGCAGATCGACAAGACCTTTGGCAAGGGCTCGATCATGCGTCTCGACGAGGAGACCTACCTCGCGATCCCCGGGGTCTCCACCGGGTCGATCTCGCTGGACCTCGCGCTGGGCGGCAAGGGCATCCCGCGCGGGCGCATCATCGAGATCTTCGGGCCCGAGTCGTCCGGCAAGACGACGCTGGCGCTCACCGTCGCCGCGCAGGCGCAGAAGGAGGGGGGCGTCGCCGCCGTCATCGACGCGGAGCACGCCCTCGACCCCTCGTGGGCCCGGCGTATCGGCGTGAACATCGACGACCTTCTTGTCTCGCAGCCCGACACCGGCGAGCAGGCGCTCGAGATCTGCGAGCTGCTCGTCCGCTCCAACGCGGTGGACGTGATCGTGATCGATTCGGTCGCGGCGCTGATCCCGAGGGCCGAAATAGAGGGCGAGATGGGCGACACGCACGTCGGCCTGCAGGCCCGCCTCATGAGCCAGGCGATGCGCAAGCTCACCGGCGCCATCGCCAAGAGCAACTGCTGCGTCGTCTTCATCAACCAGATCCGCGAGAAGATCGGCGTGATGTTCGGCTCCCCCGAGACCACCCCCGGTGGCCGGGCGCTCAAGTTCTACTCCTCCGTGCGCATCGACATCCGGCGCACCGGCGCCATCAAGGACGGCGAGCAGACCATCGGCTCCCGCGTCCGCACCCGCGTCGTCAAGAACAAGGTGGCGCCGCCCTTCCGGGACGCCGAGTTCGACATCATGTACGACGAGGGCATCTCCGCCTCCGGCGACCTGCTCGACCTCGCCGTCACCGAGAACATCATCGACAAGAGCGGCTCGTGGTTCACCTACGGCGACGTGCGCC
>CAYVSR010000450.1:0-2755 GCA_964453125.1 uncultured Phycisphaeraceae bacterium
GCGACGGCGGCGCCGAACTCCTCGCCGGGCGCGCCGGCGTCGGGCGCGATCTTGCCGTCGGCGACGACGAGACCGGCGACGACACGTCGGCCGAAGTACGCCGCGCCGGAGGCGGGTCCCCAGTAGTTCGAGCGTGGGGCGCCGACGAGAAAGTACTGCCCGCTGACGCTGACGCTGCGCCCGTACTGATCGCCGAGTTGGCCGTCCGGGGCGAGCAGTTGGGTCTCTTCGGTCCACAGGCCTGGCGCGCCCGGCGCGAAGAGGTACGCCGCGCCCGAATCGAAGCCGTTGGTGTCGTGGTTGGGAGCGCCGATCAGGGCGAACTCGCCCTCGAACGCGACCGCGAAGCCGAACTGGTCGCCCGGGCCCGACTCGAACGCGCCGAGGCGTGCCTCTTGCGTCCAGGCGCCGCCGGCCGTGCGCCGGAAGACGTACGCGCCGCCCGAGTCGGCGCCGGACAGCGGATCGTCGTCCATCGGCGCGCCGACGATCGCGATGTCGCCGCGGATCGCCACGCTGCGCCCGAACTGGTCGCCGGCCGCTGCGTCGGCGCTGACCAGCCGGGCCTCCTGCGCCCAGACGCCCGCGGTGAGGCGGAAGACATACGCGGCGCCCGCGCCCGCCTTGCCCGGGTGGTTCTCGAGCGGCGCGCCGACCAGCGCTACGTCGCCATCGAGCGCGACGGCGCGCCCGAACTGCGACACGCCGACGGGCGGCGCCGGGCCCAGCCGGGCCTCCTCGCACTGCGACAGCGCGCGGGCGCCGAGCGGCGAGATCGCGCCGACGAGCAGCAGGCGGGAGACAACGGTCGGTGCGCGCACTCTCACTCCTCAGGGCCCGGACGCGGGCGCCGGGTCGGAGAAGTGTACGGACGTTCCGCGGCGGGGATGCCCCGAATCGCTCAGCAGGTCTCGCCCCAATAACCCAGGCAGAGGTTCAGGTCCGTGAAGTTCACGACGCCGTCGCGGTTGACGTCGCCGGTGAACTGCCCGGGAGCGCCGGTGAGGCCGAACTCGCTGAGGACGCGGTTGAGGTCCGCGAAATCGACGCGCCGGTCGCCGTTGGTGTCGCCGACGAGGCCGAGCAGGCACACGCCGCGCGGGTTGAGCAGCGCCGTGCGGAGCGCCGCGATGCCGATGTTGGTGCCTTGGTTTGAGCCGCCCGACGAGGTGCAGCCGGCGTGCGTGTGGATGCCGATAGCGAGCCCGGTCGTGGTGTCCTCCACGGGGCTGCCCGAGTTGCCGCCGGTGGTGTCGACGGAGTAGCGGAGCGTGGTGCCCACTGCGCTGACGTACGCGCCGGTGTGGGTCTTCTGCACCTGATTGAGAAAGTTGGCCGGGCTCGTCGTGCCGTAGCCCGAGATGCGGAGCGTCTGGCCGGCGACGGGGGGCGCGGCGGCGGCGATGGTGTAGGCGACGTGGCCCATCGCTTCGTAGGGGGTGAGGCCGGTGGTGGTGTTGCGGAAGACGCCGAAGTAGCCCCAGTCGTTGCCGACGCCGCCGTTGACGGATTGCTTGGAGGAGACGTCGACGGAGTACTGGTCGGAGGGCGGGGGGTTCTGGAGGGCGCCGTTGGCGAGCGAGTTGGGCACGTTGAACTGCATCACCTGAAGGGACGAGGTCGAGCAGTGGCCGGCGGTGAGGAAGCAGCGGGCGCAATCGGTGATGAGCCACGCGGTGCACCCGATGGGCATGGCGCGACCCTGGCGCGCGTCGTTGGACTGCGTGCGGTCGTCCACCGTGCCGCAGATGGAGTCCGTGCGGTCGGGCTCCATGCCGACCTCGGCCTCGTTGATGACGAGGTGGCTCACGCCGGCGCGCCGGGCGACGACCTCGACGAGAAGGGTGTCGCCGTTGAAGTACGCGGTGGAGTTGCCCCACACCTGCAGGGCCGCGGCGTCGAGGTTCTGCGTGTAGCCGTCCTTCGCGGAGGTGACGCGGACGAACGCCCCGGGCGCGAGCGTGGCGTTCGAGAAGTAGAGGCGGAGCCACGGCGCGTCGTCGACCCGCACGAGCGTCTGGTAGACGGTGGTCTCGCGCCCGCCCTCGAAGGCCACCGGGCCCGAGTCGAGGCCGATGGCCTGGGTTCGGCGCGCGACCTCGTGCGGCAGGATCTCCTGCGCGCACACGACCGGGGCCAGCGAGAGCGCGGCGAGCGCTGCGAAACGGGCGAACAGCGGGCGGGTCAGACGCATCGTGGGGGAGCCTCCGCGCCGGCTCGGGCCGCGCGCGGGCGCTACGAGTTCGCGCCGCGCGAGGAACGACCGAGGCCCTAGTTTCGCGGCGGGCGCCCGTCGCGTCAAGAGAAATCCCCGCACGGGGTCGCGCCACGAACGAAAGCGCCCCGCGCGGAAGGGCGCGGGGCGCGGGGAGATCGTCGGGCGGTCGGCGGTGGGTCGCTCAGCAGCCGGTGCCGAAGAACGAAAGGCACAGGTTGAGGTCGAGGAAGTCGCTGACCCCGTCGCGGTTCAGGTCGCCCGCGAGCCCGGGCCCGCTGAGCCCGAAGTCGCTGAGGCAGGTATTGAGATCGAGGAAGTCGATCACGCGGTCGCCGTTGGTGTCCCCGGGACAGGCGACGAAGAAGTCCACCAGCACGCCGCCGGTGAGCCTGAATTCGGGGGAGGCAAGCCCGTCGGTCAGGACGCCCGCGTCGTGCTGGCCGATGGAGCCGACCAGCGCGATCGGGTTCCCGCCCTGATCAACCCCGCCCGAGCGTCCCCCGCCGCCATCGACGGAGGACCAGGCGATCTCGAAAG
>CAYVSR010000451.1:0-2748 GCA_964453125.1 uncultured Phycisphaeraceae bacterium
CTTCCCGAAGTTCCAGCCCAGCCGCGTGACGATCACGCTCAACAACGGCAAGAGTTTCGCGGAGCGCGTGGACGTGCCCAAGGGCGACCCGCGCGACCCGATGACCGAGGAAGAGATCGCCGTGAAGTTCAACGCGCTGGGCGGGCCGGTGATCGGCGCGGATCGCTGCGCCGCGCTGCGCAAGTGCATCATGGCGATCGAGAATGAGGCGACGCTGGACCGGATGTTTGAGTTGAGCAGGGGGCGATGACGGCGCCGTTCGCATCCTCTCCCGCGCCTCGCGGGAGAGGGCAGGGTGAGGACTACTGCCTCGCTGCTCCCGCTTCACGTTCTATGCTGGCGGCATGCCCACTGACGCGCTCCACCCGCTGCTCTCCGCCATCCTCATTTCCTGGACCCGCAACGGCGCCTACGCCCTGCGCATGCTGGACGGCCTGACGGACGCCCAGTTCGGCGCCCAGCCCTTTCCAAAGGGTTCGACGCTGCCGGATGGCTCCCCCCGCCCGCTGATGAACCACCCCGCGTGGATCGTCTCGCACCTCAACATCTACATGCCGATCATCGGGGCGCTGCTCACGCGGAAGCCGTTCGAAGACCCGTCGGAGCATCCGTTCGGTCCGAAATCTGAGATTGCAGATCCGAAATTGGTCTATCCACCCCGCGAGCGCCTCATCGCCGACTACGCCCGCATGCACCAAGACGTCGGCGCGGCGCTGCAGGACGCCGATCCGACCGTCCTCACCGAGACCAACCCGCTCGAACGCTGGCGCACCATGCACCCGCGCGTGGGCGACATGCTGGTCACGCTCGTCGTCAAGCACGAGTCCACGCACCTCGGCCAGCTCTCCGCCTGGCGGCGCGCGATGGGCATGGGGCGCGTCGCGGTGTGATGGTTTTGTGATCGTCAGAGCCGGGAGCGGCAGCGACCGGAGCAACGACCCAAGCCGCGCGACGCTACGCGGCGAGCAATCGTCGGAGTCAACGCGCCAAGTATCCGGTCGCTCCCGGTCCCGGCTCTGACGATCCGGGCGCGCCGCTCGTTACCATCCACCGATGCCCGCCGCGACGCTGACTGTCCTCGAATCGAAGGTCTGCGACTCCCTCGCACGCCGCGCTTCCAACCTCCTCAACGATCTCGAGCGCTACGTCACCATCCCCACCGGGCACAACCACAAGCCCGGTCTCGATGAACTCCGCGGCCTCGTCACACGGCGCTGCGAATCCCTCGGCGCCACAACTCGGCTCGTCCCCGGCGACCCACGCCCCGACTGGCTCTGGGGCGCGGACGGAGATTCCGCGAACATCCCGCCCGCCGCCGTGTGCACGAGCAAGGCGGCGAACGAAGCCCGCGCTCGCCAGGCTCGCGGCTCACCCGGCGTGTCCAACTCTCCGACCGCGACCCTCGCACCGGACTCGCCGCGCATCCTCATCTGTTCCCACCTCGACACCGTCTTCGCGCCGCCGCCGGTGGGGGAGTTCGTCGGTCTCAGCATCGCCCCCGATCGTGCCACCGCCGTGGGCCCCGGCGTGGTCGACATGAAGGGCGGCATCGTCATCGCCCTCGCCGCGCTCGAAGCGCTGGCCGAGGCCGGCGCGCTCGACTCGATCGCGTGGTCGTACTGCTTCAACTCCGATGAAGAGACCGGCTCCTACTTCAGCGAGTCCGCCCTTCGCGCGTGCGCCCGCGAGGCCGACATCGGCCTCTGCACCGAGCCCGCTTTGCCCAACGGCGGCCTCGTCACCGAGCGCCTGGGCTCGGGTCAGTTTCAGATCGAATGCCTCGGTCGCAGCGCCCACGTCGGGCGCGACTTCGCTTCCGGCGTCAGCGCCGTCACCGCCCTTGCCCGCGCCCTCGTGCACACCGCCGACATCGCCGACGCCGAGGCCGGGCGCATCGTGAGCGTCGGTCCCCTCCGCGCCGCCGACGCGACCAACATCGTGCCCGACCGCGCCCTCGCGTGGGGCAACGCGCGGTTCCCCTCACAAGAGATCGCCGACGAGATCGGCCGGCGTCTCGATGCGCTCATGACCGAGCCCGACGCCATGCCGCGCGTGGTCGTGCGCCGCTCCTTCAACCGCCCCTCGAAGCCCTGCACACCCGGCGTGCAGGCCCTCGCCGACCTCGCGCGCGAATGCTCGCTCGCGCTGGGCCGCGAACTCCCCTTCGGCAAGACCGGCGGCGTGTGCGACGGCAACATCCTGCAGGACGAAGGCCTGCCCTGCATCGACACCCTCGGCGTCCGTGGCGGCGGCCTGCACACCCACCAGGAATGGATCGAAATCGCCAGTCTCGTTGAACGGGCGCAGTTGTTCGCTCTGTTCCTGCTGCGCGCCTCGCAGGCGCCGGCGCCGCCCCGATAACAGGCAAGCGCACGCCCGGTTCGAGCCGATCCTGAACGGGGCCGATCGGCTCGGGCGGATCGCCCCGAGGCTATTCTTCCCACGTCCACGCAGTTCGCACAACGCCCCGAGCCAACACGATGCCCACCGCCACCCCGTCCGCCGCCGCAGCCGCCGCCAACGCTCCGGGGGCGCCCGGATCGACCCCGCCGACGATCGGCGCGCAGGTCCGTTCCAGTCCCGCCGTGCGCCAGGCGATCCAGACGATCGTCGGCGAGGCGAAGGCGGCGCAGGCCAAGATCACCGGCATCCGCGGCCCGCTCTCCGACGCCAACCGCGTCGAGTACGAGCATCTCCTCGCCACTGCGGGCGAGGCGCGCGGCCGTGCGCTGCTCTACCCCTACCTCG
>CAYVSR010000452.1:0-2737 GCA_964453125.1 uncultured Phycisphaeraceae bacterium
CGTTGCCGACGAGCATCCCGGCGCCGCAGGTCGGCGCGCTGTGGACGGGGTTCATGGAGAACCTCGACAAGCTCGACGACCTGGTCGCCGCGGCGCTCACGATCGCGCTGCTGGGGGGCATCGAGAGCCTTTTGTGCGCGGTGGTGGCGGACGGCATGCTGGGCACGAAGCACCGGTCCAACACGGAACTGATCGCGCAGGGCATCGCGAATGTGGTGTCGCCCGTGTTCGGCGGGCTGCCGGCGACGTCGGCCATCGCGCGCACGGCGACGAACGTGCAGGCCGGGGCGCGCACGCCGATCGCCGGCATGGTGCACGCGCTCACGCTGCTGGTCATCGTGCTGGCGGCGGGGAGATTCGCGGGGTTCATCCCGCTGGCGGCGCTGGCGGCCGTGCTCGTGGTGGTGGCGTGGAACATGAGCGAGATCCACCGCTTCGTGTGGCTGCTGCGCGGGCCGCGGTCGGACGCGCTCGTGCTCCTCTCGACGTTCGGCCTCACCGTGCTGACGGACCTGACGACCGCGGTCGAGGTGGGCATGGTGCTGGCGGCGATGCTGTTCATGAAACGCATGGCCGACGTGACGAACGTGGGGAACATCGCGGGGGAACTGACCGACTCGCCCGACCAGCACACCGGCGAGGGCACGCCCGACCGGGCGCCGGGGGGCAGGGCCTTCCACCGGCCCAGCCCGGGCGTGGAGGTGTACGAGATCAGCGGGCCGTTCTTCTTCGGCGCCGCGTACAAGCTGCGCGAGACGCTCGACGAGGTCGGGCGCCGGCCCCGGGCGCTGGTCCTGCACATGCCGAACGTGAACGCGATCGACGCCACGGGGCTGCACGCGCTGGACGAGCTGCGCCGGAAGTGCCAGAGGGAGAAGACGCACCTCGTGCTCTCAGGAGTGCACGCGCAACCCCTGCTCGCGATGACGCAGTGCGGAATGCTCGACAAGTTTGGGGTCGAGAGCGTGACCGGGACGCTGCCCGAAGCGCTGGCTCGGGTGCGGGCGCTGCTGGGAACGAGCGCCGAGGACGCCGAGCCGGAGGCGGGCGCCGGCGGTCCGCACGCGCCGGCGTGAGCGGCTGCGGCGGAGCCTGCGGCCGCGCATCGGCGCGGATCAGCGGATCAGGGCAACCGACAGCCATCGGCCGCGGCAATGGAAAAAGCGACGCGCCGGGGCGGGGCCGCCGCACCGGCGCGGGGATTCGCCGGCAATGAAAAAGAGCCGCACAGGAATCGGCTCTCTTCCCCCCGAGCGTTATGCCCGCCGCCTGTGGCAGCGGGAAAGTGCCCATGGAAATCGGATGTCCCCGCTGGTGCGGGCCCCCGGGGGAGATTGTCAGCGCTTGCGGCGGACGGCGGCCAGCCCGACGATGGCGAACAGCGAGGCGGCGCCGGGCGAGGGGATCTGGCTGAACGTCTGGCGGATGAACGAGGTGGTCGCGATGCCGGACGGGCCGTTCGCGAACAGGTGGAAGTTCTTGATCACCGAGAGCGACTGCTGCGGCGGGAAGAACAGCGAGTCTTCGAGCACCCATTCGCTCTGCGGCACGCCGCCGTTGGCGGAGACGAACTTGGTGCCGATGAGGCCGCCGGTGGAGTTGAACACGCTCTCGGCGACGTTGGCGAACGAGCCTGCGCCGGACGCGAAGCCGTTGAACTGCAGGTGGCTGTCAACGATCGCGAAGCCGGGCTGGATGATGGTGACGCGGTAGCCGAGGTCGAACCCCGAGCCCTTGCCGTTGCCGGGCAGGTCCTGCCACTGGCCGACGAGGTCGAAGCCGATGCCGTTCAGGCCGAAATTCACGGCCCGAACGGTCACCTGGTTCGCGGCGATGTTGGCGCCGGTGTAGAAGTCCATGTCGAAGCGCTTGTCTCCGACGATGAACGAGTTCCCGATGAGCTGGGCCATCGTGACCGTGCCGCTGGAGATGTCGATGATCGCCGCATGGGCCCCGGACGCCGCGAGGGCAAGGGCCGAGCAAATAAGGCTGACGTGACGCATTCTTCGCCTCCAACAGGAAGCGCCAAAACAGCCGCCAACCGCAACTCAGGCGCACCCGACGAGACCGTGGTCACTGGGCGCCGCGCGAACCGACTCACTGGTTTTGGCTACGTGTTTCTGTCCGCTCCGGGCCGATTCCTGGCCCGTCTTTCCCGAGGGAATCCTTCCCAACTAGGGGAATATACCGACCCCTCGAAGAGGTGCAACAGTTATTTGGGAGCTTGGCCGAAAAATTTGCCCAATAGGGGCAAGCCATTGCCTGGGCCCCCGGAACACGCGATCTTCAGCGCCTCGACCTCGCCTCCTCGCGCAAGAATGCGCCGCGGATTCCCCCGAACGTGCTCCCGGCATCGCCGTACCATTGGCGGGCCCGGGCCGACCGATGTATGGAACGCGGCGCCGCGCCACGAGCGCGCGGCAGGCCGCCCAACGTAAGGATGGCGTTCGCATGTGTGGAATCGTCGGTTATGTCGGCGCCAAGGCCGCCCTCCCCCTCCTCCTCGAAGGCCTCAAGCGCCTTGAATACCGCGGCTACGACTCCGCCGGCGTGGCCATCCTGGGGCCCAACCACAAGCTCGCCATCGTCCGGGCCGTCGGGCGCGTCGCCAACCTCGAGGACCGCATCGCCTCCACCGGGCCCGTCCCTGGCGGCACCGGCATCGCCCACACCCGCTGGGCCACGCACGGCGGCGTGACCGAGCCCAACGCCCACCCTCACCGCGACGACCGCCACG
>CAYVSR010000453.1:0-2733 GCA_964453125.1 uncultured Phycisphaeraceae bacterium
GTCCGAGCGCGCGGGGAGACGGGTGCCGCACGGTGCCGGCGCTCGTGTCCCTCCGCCGCGCGTACCCCGCGGCGCGGGTCGGCGGGCTGGTGCGGGACGTGGTCGCCCCCGCGATCGGCTCGCACCCGGCGCTCTCGTCGGTCGTGCTCTTCCCGCGCTCCCGGTTCGCGACGGCGTGGCGCTCGCCTGGCGCGGCGGCGGCGCTCGTCGCGTGGCTGCGCGGCCTCACCGCGGCGCACTACGACGTCGTCTACGACCTGCAGGGGCTCTTCCGCTCCGCCATGTTCGCGCTGGCCACGCGCGCCCCGCGCCGCGTCGGCCGCTCACCCTCGCGCGAACTGGCGTTCCTGGGCCTGAACGTGCGCCACCGGGTGGCGCGCGATGCGCACGATGTGGACGCCACGCTCGCGCTGCTGCGCTCCGACGGCGTGACCCCGATCCCCGACATGCGCCTCTACGCCGACCCCGCACAGCGCGAAGCGCTGCCGGCGCCGATGCGCGACGCGATCGCCTGCGGCCGGTCGTACGCGCTGCTGGCGCCGACCTCCCGTTGGCCGGGAAAGCGATGGCCGATCGAACGCTTCCGAGCGCTCGCGGAATCGCTGCTCCAGCGCGGCCTCGTGGACGCGGTCGCCGTCGCCGGCGCGCCCGGCGAGGAAGCGCAGTGCGAGCCGCTGCTGGCGCTCGCCGCCAACGACCCGCGGGTCATCGACCTGGTCGGGAAGACCTCCGTCGGCGCGCTGCTGGGCGCGGTGCAGTCGTCCGCGCTCGTGGTGGCGAACGACTCCGCCGTGCTGCACATGGCCGTGGGGTTCGACCGGCCGCTCGTGGCGCTCTTCGGGCCCACGTCGGTCGCGCGCGTCGGCCCGTTCGGGCGCGAGCGCGATGTCCTCCAGCGCACCGAGCCCGGCGAGCGTCTCGATCACAAGGACGAACAGGCCGGGCAGGCGCTCATGCGCCGAATCAGCCTGGAGGACGTGCTGGCCGCCGCCGAAAGGCGCCTCGCGCCGCGACCCGCTCCCCCGCCCGCCCCTACGATTGGCGCGCATGCGGCCACCCGCTGAACACCCGCGCCTCGTGCTCGCCAGCGCCTCGCCGCGCCGGGCGAAACTGCTGCGCGAGGCCGGCTTCGAGTTCGACGTCGTGGTCCCGCCCCTCGACGACGCCACCCTGCGCATGGGCGCCGGCGCCGGCCCGCGTGCGTGGGTCTCGTCGCTCGCGCACCTGAAGGCCGCGGCGACGCTCGGGATGCTCCGGTCGGACACCGCCCGACCCCTCGTCGTCCTCGGCGCCGACACCCTCGTCGTGAAGGAGGGCCGCGTGATCGGTCAGGCGCGCGATGCGGACGAAGCCCGGTCGATCCTCGTCGCTCTGCGCTCGGGCTCGCATTCGGTCGTCACCGGCGTGGCGATCCTCTCGCCCGGTCGGCCCCGCGTGATCTTCTGCGACGAGGCCGCGGTGCGCGTCGGCGACGTGCGCGACGCCGACATCGACTCCTACCTCGCGTCGGGCGCGTGGCGCGGCAAGGCGGGGGCGTACAACCTCGAGGAGCGCATCGGCGCGGGTTGGCCCATCGAGTTCGATGGCGACCCCGCCACGGTCATGGGCCTGCCGATGCGCCTGCTCGTTCCCCGGCTCCGCGCCGCGCTGCGAGAGCCCCGGGCCGAGGGGGCGCGCGCGTGAGCCCCGGCGTTCTCAGCCCATGGGTCGTGCTCCCCATCGCCGCGGCGCTGATGCTCGTCGTGGCCGCGCTGCAGGCGGCCATCCAGCGCGCCGATGCGCCCCCGAGCCGCAAGCGCATCCGCAGCGCCAACGGCGTGGTCATGCTGCTGGCGATCCCGCTGCTCGCGGCCGGGTTCTGTCTGGTGAATCCCACGCTGGCGCCGCGGGCGTTCCTGCTCGTGTGGGCCGCGGCGATCGGGCTGCTGTGCATCGCGGTGCTGCTCGCCGTGCTCGACATGATGAACACATGGCGCCTGACCACGACTTCGCGCCGGTCGCTGCACGATTCGTTCCAGGCGCTGAGCCGGGCCCGCGCCGAACGACTCGCGCGGGAGCACGAAGCCGAGCGCTCGGGGGCGCGCGATGGCGAATGACCGGGGGGGTCTCCCGCGCCCGCCGGTGGCACCGGTCGTCGGCCTCGCGCTGGCGCCGTTCTTCCGCGCCGGCGCCGCGCTGCGCAACGCGTCGTTTGACCGCGGCTTCCGCGTGCGCCGGCTGCCCATCTCCGTCGTGAGCATCGGCAATCTTTCTGTCGGGGGCACCGGCAAGACGCCCATGGTGCACTGGGTTTTCGGCGAGTTGCTCGAGGCGGGTCGACATCCGGCGATCGCCATGCGCGGATACACGCCCCGCCCCGGCGCGCCCTCCGACGAGCGCGCCGAGCACGAGGCACGGTTTCCGGGTGTGCCCATCGCGGCCGGTGCGGACAGGGTCGCGAGCCTCAGCGCCGTGCTCGCGCGTCGGCCCGAGACCGATTGCGCCGTGCTCGACGACGCGTTCCAGCACAGGTTCGTCGCGCGCGACCTTGACATCGTTCTGCTCGACGCGACGCGAAACCCGTTTGATGACCGGGTGTTGCCCGCCGGCTGGCTGCGCGAACCCGTGTCGTCCCTCCGGCGCGCCCACGCCATCGTGGTGACGCACGCCGAGTCGGCGCCGCACGAAGGCGAGGCCGACATGCGCCGGCGCGCGGGGGAGGTCTCGCCCCGAGCCCTCGTGCTGAGCGCCCGC
>CAYVSR010000454.1:0-2733 GCA_964453125.1 uncultured Phycisphaeraceae bacterium
GTTCGCGTGGAGACGCGCTACGTGTTCTCGACGCGTGAGAACTTCGACCGGTACGTCGAGAAGTTCGCCGCCGCGCTGCGCGCGGAGGGCCTCAAGCGATTCCCCGCCGGATCCGCCGTTGCCTTCGAGCGGCGCACGGGCGTCATTCTGTAGCGTCCGTGCGCGACGTTCGGGCGATCAGCACGCCTGGCCGAAGTTGCTCAGCACGAGGTTGAGGTCCGCGAAGTTCACCGTGCCGTCGCCGTTGGCGTCGCCGCCGAGGAACCCGCCCGCGCCGCTGGACGACTGCCCGAACTCGCCGAGGACCTTGTTGAGGTCCGCGAAGTTGCGCAGGCCGTCGCCGTTGGTGTCGCCCACGCACGTCCCGTTGATACGGAAGTTGGCGTCGCTGATATCAAACCCGGTGTTGGCGTCGGCGTCGGAGGCGACCACGCGGATGCGGCACTGCGACGACGTGACGTTGGGCACGGTCCAGTTGAACGAGCCGAGCGCGGCCTGGCCCGTCGCAATCGTCGTCGGGAACGTGGCGCCGCCGTCGGTCGAGAGCAGCAGCGTGACACCGGTGGCCGGGCCCTTGTCGTCGTCGCTGATCCACTGCACGTTCTGGTTCGACGCGGGCGCGAGCGTCTCGCCCCCGTTGTAATTCTTCAAATACGCCGTGGGCGCGAGGCCGTTGACGCCCGGCAGCCCCTTGTGGGCCGGCATGTGCATGACGATGCAGTGGATGGCGCCCGCGGCGGTGATGATGTTCTGGCAGTCGATCTGCTCGGGCGTCTTGCCGGTGCCCGCGAGCGCCGCGGCGAAGGCGTTGACGGCCTCGGTGTTCAGGTTCACCGTGCCCGGGCCGGGGATGGCCGGCGCCGCGGTCATGCCCGTGTTGGTGTACGAGGGCACCAGCACGATGCCGTTGCACATCACGGTGTTGGTGTACGTGTAGTGCGTCCCGCTCAGCGAGCGGGCCGGCACGCGCCAGACCTGGTAGCCCAGCCCCTGCATCGTCACCACCGCGTTGTCGCAGATCACGTCCTGCACGCTGCCCACGTTGTAGGGCCAGTCGGAGATGATCACGCGGTCGTCCGCGAGCACCTGCATCCACATGTCCAGGTGCTGCGTGGCGTCCACGCTGGTCGGGAACGGCGTGAAGAGCGCCGTGTTGACGTTCTGGTAGCTCAGCCACGTGTTGACGATCTGCGCCTCGGTCATCCCCGGGTTCTCGTTGTTGATCAGGCGCGTCGCGTAGGAACGGTTGTTCGCATCGAGGTGGTAGTTGCCGCCGCCGTGGACCAGCGGGTTCTCGTAGAACGCGTGCCCGCGCGACGACGCGAACGAGATGGAGTACGCGTCGTCCGCCGGGCGCGGGCGGTTGTACGTGTGATCGACGACCGCGCGGCAGTCGCCCTGGTACACGTAGCGCGGGCCGTAGTCGCGCAGCCAGATCGAGTCCGTCGTTCGCACGTGGTAGCGCACGCGCGACATGTCCACGCCCGCGGCGCTGAGCGTCGCGGCGGCGGTCGCCTGCTCGCCCGCGGTGTCCAGCGCCACGTAGAAGTTCGCGTTGCCCCCGTTGGCGGCCGTCACCCGGGCGCCCATCGCCGCCGAGATGTTCAGCCACGAGGCCGAGCCGTCCCACGACACGATGATGCCGTCCACCGGCTCGTACTCGGCGGTGCAGTGGATGGGCCCCGTCGGCGCCGGGGTGGCGACGTCCGTCAGCGAGCCGAGCGGGTGCGTCCGCACCCAGTCACGCTCCGTCGGGGTCATCGACCGCGGGATCGCCGCGCCCTCCGGGTACACCAGCCCCGTGCGCGTCCGCATCGGCTCGTCGCCCGCGCCCAGCGCCCGGCTCGGGAGGCCGGCGGCGGCGAAGACTGCGGCGACAGACAACGCGGCGGGGAGCGGCTTGAGCATTGGGGTTCCTTCGTGGGCGGCGGGCGAGTTTCGGGGGCGACTCCAGCCTACGGGGCGGCGCGCGCCGACTCAAGACTATGCCACCGACTCGGGCCAAAAGCGAGACGGGCCGGGCGCCATCGCCCGACCCGCGGTTGCCCAGATTGCCCCCAGCGAGGCCCGGCCCTCAGCAGGCCGAGCCGAAATCACCCAGCACGACGTTCAGGTCCGCAAAGTTCACCGTCTCGTCGTGGTTGACATCGCCCCCCAGCGGCGCCCCCGCGCCCTGGGTCTGCCCGAACTGGCTCAGCACGGTGTTCAGGTCCACGAACGTCACGGCGCCGTCGCCCGTCGCGTCGCCCGGGCACGAGTTCGCGGGCGTGCTCGCGGGGTTGGCGGGGTCCGCGTTGACATCGAGTTCGTCGCGG
Organism: uncultured Phycisphaeraceae bacterium; assembly: GCA_964453125.1. Taxonomy (GTDB): domain Bacteria; phylum Planctomycetota; class Phycisphaerae; order Phycisphaerales; family UBA1924; genus CAYVSR01. The sequence continues at coordinate 2,316 of CAYVSR010000454.1, forward strand.
TCCAGGAAGCCGTCCGCGTCGCGGTCGATGCCGATGCGCCGCTGCGTGCCCGCGGGCACGCCGGTGTAGGTCAGTTCGCCCCCGAGCGATGCGCTCGCCAGCAGCGCCGCCGCCGCGACGGCCTCCGCGCCCCTGTCGCTCTGGAACAAGCCTCCGCCGACGTACTGCCACCCGCGCGCCAGCCCGCCTTGCCGGCCCTTGACCACGAGGCCGATCGCGTTCGTATTGGCGAGATTGATAAGCGTGTTCAATCGCACGAGCAGCGTCGGGTCCGCGTTGTTGGCGCCGTCGAACGTCGCCTGCTGGCCGACGGCCGCGTGCGTGTCGTTGCTGAACGCCATCATGAACGCCTCGACGTCCCGCCGCTGCTGCTGCCCCACGCCGCCGGGGGGGAAGTTGAAGGGGGGGCCGAGCAGCG
>CAYVSR010000455.1:0-2730 GCA_964453125.1 uncultured Phycisphaeraceae bacterium
TGTCGATCACGGCGCGGTCCGCCGCGGCCTGCGCGACGGCCGGAGCCGGCGCGGGGGCGGGCGCAGGCGGCGCGGGCTCGCCCTTGGTGAGGCGCTCGATCAGCGCGTCGGCGCGAGAGGCGTCGGGGCCGTCTTCGCGCAGGAACGCCGCGGTCGCCCCGCCGGCCTGGGCGCCGCTGGTCTCGAGGCGTTCGGCGCGCGCGGCCTCGACGATGTCAAGGAACAGGTCCTCGAGTCGCTGGCGCGGCTTGGAGACGCGTTCGATGGCGTGGCCGGTGCGGGCGCGGATGACGCGGTCGACCTCGGCGATGGTCGCGTCGTCGAGGCGGTCGGTCTCGAGGATGGTGCGTTCCTGCGCGACGAGCAGCTCGTCGCACGTTCCCTCGGCGCGGATCTTTCCGCCGTAGAGGATCACGAGCCGGTCGACGCAGTCCTCGACGTCGGAGAGGAGGTGTGAGGAGAGCAGGACGGTCTTGCCGCGCCGGCCGAGTTCGAGGATGAGGTCCTTGATCTGGCGCGATCCGAGCGGGTCAAGGCCGGTGGTGGGCTCGTCGAGCAGGAGGAACTCGGGGTCGTTGATGAGCGCCTGGGCGATGCCGATGCGCCGCTGCATGCCCTTCGAGTACTCGCGGACCTGGCGGTGCTGCACGCCGGCGAGGCCAACCATGTCGAGCAGTTCGTCGATGCGCCGCCCGCGGACGCGGTGGTCGAGCTGGAAGAGCTTCGCGTAGTAATCGAGCGTCTCGCGCGCGTTGAGGAAGGGGTAGAGGTAGGACTCTTCGGGCAGGTAGCCGATGCGCTTCTTGATGGCGACGTCGGACGGCAGCTTGCCGAAGACCGCGAGGCGGCCCCCGGTCTTGTGCAGGAGCCCGAGGATCATCTTGATCGTGGTGGACTTGCCCGAGCCGTTGGGGCCCAGCAGGCCGAAGATCTCGCCGCGATCGACGCGGAAGTCGATGGAGTCCACCGCCTTGGCGCGCGGGCGGAGCCAGAAGTCCTTGAAGACCTTGGTCAGACCCTGGGCCACGACGACCGGGTCTCCGCCCGGGGCGGGCCGGCGGCGCGGCGCTGGCGTGGCGGCAAGCGAGGTCATTGGCGGGGCTTGGGGTTGGGGTTCACGCGGTTCATCTCTTTGCGGGCCTCGCCGAAGTCGCGGTCCCGCTGGAGGATGGACCGCTGGATCTGCTGGCGGTTCCGCTCCCGCTCCTGGGCCTTCATGTACTCGGGGTCGGAGTTGAGCCAGAGTTCGAGGTCGGCGTCGGGCGGCACGAGCATCACCTGCACCGTCGGGCCCGCGAGCATCTCGAGGAAGGCGTCCGTCCACTCGCGGTTGATGAGCACCGCGGGGTTCACGCGGTACTGCTCGAGTTTCGCGCGGAAGGACTCGACCTCCGACCGGCTGGCGGAGACGACCCCGGTGCGGTAGCGGCGTGCGGCGTTGATGATGTCCGTCACCTCGCCCGAGACGAGACGCTCGTGGCGCTCGGCGCCGATCTGCACGGGCTCGCCCTCGAGCAGGGCGTCGATCTGCGTGAGGATGGGCTCGGCCGCCGCGTCGTCGCTCGCCTCGATGGCGAGCTCGTACGCGTCGATGCGCTCGAGGATCACGGGGTGCGCGAGGCCCGCGACCTTGTTCAGTTCGGAGCGCCGGTCCTTCTCCGCGTCCTCGCGGGCTTTCTCCGCCTGCGACTGCGCGGCCTGCACCTGCTGGAACGAGGGGCGCACGGAGAGCGGGGGCGTCAGCTGCTTGAGCACGCACTGGTCGATGCGGATGCCCGCGTTGGCGCCGTCGAGCGTCTCCTGCGCGATGCGGCGCACGCGCGCGGCGATGGCGCTCTCGCCTGTGGCGCCTGTCGGCTGCGGGGGCGTCGCTGGCTGCGCTTCGGCGGCCGGCACGGGGGGTTGACCGGCTTCGGCCGCGGGCTGCTCGGGCGCGGCGGCGCCCTCGGCGGGCGCTTCGGGCGCGGGCTTGGGCAGCGCGCTGGCGGCGCCGCCCTGCTTGAGCAGCTCCTCGATCGGCATCTCGGCCATCGTGCGGACCACGCCGCGCTGCACGGCGGCGCGGACGAGGCGCTCCTCGTCGGGCGTGTGGACGCTGCGGATGAAGTCCGTCGGGTTGGCGCGGTGGTACTCGACGCGCCACTGGGCGTGCACGAGGTTGTTGTCGCCGGTGACGAGCGAGCCGTCCTGCCCCGGGCGCAGGCCGGACGAGTTGATGAACGTGAGCGTGTCGAGCGCCTGCTTCTTCTGCGACTCGTTGAGCCGCGGCCAGAACTCCGCGTCGAGTTCGACGCTCACGAGGCCCGTCTGCACCGTCAGGAACTCGCCGATGGGGAAGGGCCAGGAGAAGTGCAGGCCGGGGGCGACGTCCTGCTCGACGATGCGCCCGAACGTGAGGCGGATGCCCCGCTCCGACTCGCGCACCTGCCGGGCGCCGCTGACGAGAAACAGCCCGATGAGCACGAGCATGCCCACCTGGAGGAGGAAGAACGAGATGCGGAGCGCCTCGGCGAGGGAGCGCTGAGCCGGGTCGAGCGAGGCGGCGCCGGCGCGCGAGTCTTCATCGCGGCGCAGCGTGGCGGACGCGGCGCGGCGCGGGCCGGCGCTCTCGGGCGCGCCGGGCCCCTCGGGCAGGTCGCCGGGGTTCGGTCCGGAGAACTGGCTCATCTGGCGCCGGCCACCGCCTCGGCCTTGGCGCCGGCGGGGTCGCCCAGGGGCGGGATGGCGCCG
>CAYVSR010000456.1:0-937 GCA_964453125.1 uncultured Phycisphaeraceae bacterium
GGTGTGCGTCCCAGCGGTCGCGGGGCGGGAGCGCGGAGCGTCCGAGGAGGACGAGTTTCGGCTTGCCGGCGCGCGCCAGTCGCCGGGCGATCTCGAGGCCGATGCCGCTCATGCCGCCGGTGATGAGGCAGACGCCGCCCTCGCGAAGGGGAGCCGGCGCAGTGGCGAGCGAGGCCTTCTCGAGTGTCTGGCAGAAGCGGACGCCGGCGCGAATCGCGACGGGTTCCGACTCGCCTGACCCGATTTCGGCGACGAGCGCCCGCGCGGCGTCCGCGAGCCCTGAGGCGGCGCGGCGTGCGGGGCGAAGGTCGGTCATGGAGAAGTCAACGCTGACGGCGCCCACGCCGGGAAGTTCGCGCCCCATGACGCGCACCGGGCCGAGCAGGGTGGCCTTGTCCGGGTAGCGGCACGGCGTGTCGCCGATGCGCTGCATGTCCGTCGAGGCGACGACGACGCGGAGCGCCGGGCGGGCGTCGAGGGCGCCGAGCGCCTGGGCGATGAACAGCAGCGAGTAGAAGCCGCGTTCCTGGTTGCGGTGGAAGAACGACGAGCCGGGCCGGCAGGACTCGTCCGGCGTGACCATCCAGCAGTGCAGGACGGCCGAGGGCAGGCGGCCCGACTTCGCGAGGTCGGCGAACAGCGACTCGTACCCGTCGCGCCCGGTCTCGGGGGAGAGGGCGTACTCGTTGTCAGAGAGCCTGTAGAACGCGTCGCCCTCGCGCACCGTGACGGCCTGTCGCCCAGCGGCGCGAAGCAGGCGCGCCGCCTCGGCGCCCAGCCCCGCGCGGTCGAGGAAAACAAGCACGGGGCCGGCTTCGGGCGCCGGCGCTGGCGTCGCGCCGGCGAGCGGGCGCGGGCGCCACACCGGGCGCGCGGACCACGCATAGGAGGTGGCGGGCGGGGGGAGGGCGGCGCGGGAGACCGGCGCGTCGGGGTG
>CAYVSR010000456.1:947-2705 GCA_964453125.1 uncultured Phycisphaeraceae bacterium
GCGAGAACCACTCATCGATTGTCGCGGCCTTGGTCAGCGCGTCGCGTTCTCCGTGCGCTTCGTGGTGCGCGGGCTTGCCAGGCTCGATGAAATAGCGCTCTCGGTCCCACGAGTAGGTCGGCAGCGGGATGCGCCGGCGCCGCTGGGGCCCGCGGACACGCGCGAAGTCGATGGGAACCCCGGCGGCCCACAGCGCGCCGACGGCGTTGGCCAGCACGCGTCCCGCGGGGGCGTCGTCGTCGTTGTGCGGCATCGAGGGAACGACCGCCGCGGGCTTGACGGGCTGCTGGCGGACGAGCGAGGACAGCGTCTGTCCGGGGCCGACCTCGAGCATCACGCGCCCCTCCTGTCGGAGGATCTCGGCGAGCCCGTCGGAGAATCGGACGGTGTTGCGGAAGTGGCGCAGCCAGTAGTCGGGGCTGGTCGCGTCCTCGGGGCGGACCCACGAGCCGGTCACGTTCGAGACGTAGGGGATGGTGGGCGCCGAGAGGCGGACGCGGCTGAGCGCGGCGCGGAACTCGTCGAGGATGGGCTCGACGAACCTCGAGTGGCTCGCGCCGGTGAGTCGGAGGCGCTTGCAATCGACCTCGATCTCGGCGAGTTCGGTCTCGAGGCGGCGCAGGCGATCGGCGAGGCCGGCGACGACGCAGAGCGAGGGCGAGTTCACCACCGCGAGGTCGAGTTCACCGTTGAGGCGCTGCCGCAGGGCGCTCTCGGGCATCTGCACGGAGACCATCGCGGCCTCGGGGGCTCGCTCGACGAGGGCGCCGCGCAGGGCCACGATGCGGAGCGCGTCGTCGAGCGACATGACGCCCGCGAGGCACGCCGCGGTGTACTCGCCCAGCGAGTGGCCGGTCATCGCGGCCGGCGTGACGCCCCACGACATCCAGAGTTTCGCGAGCGCGTACTCGACGGCGAACACCGCGCACACCGAGGCGCAGGGGCGCGCGAGCGCGGCGATCGCGTCGGGATCGCTCGGCGAGGCGACGAGCAGGAGCGTGCGCAGATCGGCCTCGGCCAGCGGACGGAGGATCGCCAGGCAGCGGTCGAGCTCGTCGCGGAAGACGGGCGCGGTCTCGTGCAGTTCGCGACCCATGCCCGGGCGCTGCGAGCCGCCGCCGGGGAACATGAAGACGACCGACGGATCGGCGCGGTTGACGCGCCCCGTGACGGCCCGCGACGCGTCCTTCGAGGTGAGCGCGCCGATGGCGTCTTCCGCGTCGCGCACCGCGACCGCGCGCCGGCGCTCGAAGGCCTCGCGGCCCACCTGCAGCGTGTGCGCGGCGTCGCCGAGATTGATCGACGGATCGGCGCGCATGCGCTCGACGAAGGCGGCGCAGGCGCGGTCGAGCGCGCCCGGCGTCTTCGCGCTGAATGTCAGGATCTCCCAGGGTCGGGCCGGGTCGGTCGGCGCGGGCGTCGGCGCTTCCTCGACGACCACGTGCGCGTTCGTGCCGCCAACGCCCAGCGACGAGACGCCGGCGCGCAGCGGGCCCCTGGCGCTGGTCCAGGGCGTCAGGCGCGTGTTGACGACGAATGGCGACGCGCCCCAGTCGGCGGCCGGGTTGGGCTCGTCGAAGTTGATCGACGGCGGGAGTTCGCGGTGATTGAGCGCCTGCACGACCTTGATCAGCGAGGCGACGCCGGCGGCCGTGTCGAGGTGCCCGATGTTCGCCTTGACCGAGCCGATTCGGCAGAAGCCGCTGCGGCTGGTGGAGGCACGGAACGCCTGCGTGAGCGCCGCGATCTCGATCGGGT
>CAYVSR010000457.1:0-2688 GCA_964453125.1 uncultured Phycisphaeraceae bacterium
CGTCCTCGCGGGGCAGATCAACGGCACGTCCGGCTACGAAGAGGCCGCGGGCCAGGGGCTGCTCGCGGGCGTCAACGCCGTTCGGTGGGCGCGGGGAGAGACGCCCATCACGCTGGCGCGCGACCAGGCGTACATCGGCGTGATGATGGACGATCTGGTCACCAAGACGCCCGTGGAGCCCTACCGGATGTTCACGAGCCGTGCCGAGCGGCGCCTGCTGCTGCGCGCCGACAACTCGGCCGATCGGCTGACGCCGTTGGCGAACGCGATGGGTCTCGTTCCGGACTCATCGGCGCGCTGGCGCCGCTTCGCGGCCCGGCGCGCGGCGATCGGGGCGCTCGAGCGGTTCATCGACGGCGCAACGGTCGAGGGCAAGCCGCTCCGCGAATTGGTGCGCCGCAACGACTTCACGATCGACCATCTGCGCGCCCTCGCGCACGAAGCGGGCGTCCGAACCTGCGCTGCCGACGAGGCGGGCGCGCACGCCGAGTTGACCGACGCCGTGTACGCCGGCGCCCTCGACACCGTCCACGCCGAGCGCCAGTACGAGGGCTTCATCGCGCGCGAGCACGCCGAGGTGAAGCGCCACGCCGAGATGGAACGGCGCCGGATCCCCGAGGCGATCGACTTCCATGCCATCCCCGGCCTGCGCGCCGAGACCCGCGCCGCCCTCGCCCGCTTCCGCCCAGCCACGTTTGGCCAGGCGTCCCGACTCGAGGGCGTGACCCCGGCCGACCTGACCATTCTGCTCGTGGCGGCCAGGCGGCACGTACCAAGCCAGCGCGGAGGCGACCCGCATCCTTTCCGAAGCTGATTTCTCCTCGCCCTTGGTGGGCGAGGATGTCATCGCGCTTCGCGATGACAGGAGAGGGGGCTCGATGATCGCGGATCGCCGGACTCGGAGGTTGGGCGACCGCGCGCCCGGAGCCACCCCGCGATGCCCCAATCAGTCCGGGCCCCCTCACCCGGCCGCTCGAAGCGAGCGTCCACCCTCGCCCGCCAGGGGCGAGGGAAAGCAGCCGCTGTAGAGCGATCTGATATCCCGTCTCTCCGGCGATCCCCATTTGCTGCTTTGCTGATTTGCTGCTTTGCTGTTCTCTTCTCCGCCCTTTGCTATTTGCTATTTGCCATTTTGGTGTCCCCCCGTGCCCGACCCCACCCCCGATCCCGCATTCCCCCTCGTCCGCCGGGTCGCTCTGCGCGCCCTCGGCGCCGGCGTCATCTTCTTCGTCTCCAAACTCACCGTCTTCGCGCTGACAAACTCCGCCGCGGTGCTCTCCGATGCGCTGGAGTCCACCATCAACGTCGTCGCCGCCGGCGCGATGCTCTACACCCTCTGGCTTTCCAACCGCCCACCCGACGACTCGCACCCCTACGGCCACGGCAAAGCCGAGTTTCTCTCCATCGCGCTCGAGGGGTCCATGATCCTCCTCGCCGGCGTGCTGATCATCGTCAGCGCCGCCGAGCGCCTGTTCAGCCCGCCGACGCTCCAGCGCCTCGACGCGGGGCTGATCGCCCTGACCGCCATCTCGGCCGCCGGGGGCGCTCTCGCGCTCTACGTGCTGGTGCAGGGCAAGCGCCACGGCGCCATGGCGCTCATCGCCGACGGCAAGCACCTGCTCACCGACCTCATCACCACGCTCGGCGTTATCCTCGGTCTGCTGCTGGTGCGTTGGACGGGCCAGATGTGGCTCGACCCGCTGCTGGCGCTGGGCGTCGCGGCGTTCATCCTTTTCACCGGCTGGCGCCTGCTCCAGGAATCCATGGGCGGCCTGATGGACCAGACCGACCCGCGCGACGCCGCGACCATCGACCGGATTCTCAGCGAAGAGGTCGCGTCGGGCGCGATCCGCGGCTACCACAAGGTCCGCGCTCGCCACACCGGCGCCTTCCACTGGGTCGACATGCACCTGCAGGTGGACCCCGGCCTCACCGTTCAGGAGTCGCACGATCTCGCCAGCCGCATCGAGGACCGCATCGAGCGAGCATTGGGCAAGGCGGACGCCACCGCCCACGTCGAGCCGTTCACGCCGCCTACTTCGCCAGCGCCATCCGCCACTTCGTCTTGAGCCGCACGCCCGAGCGGCGCTTGGCTGGCGATCGGCACGTTCGCTACCTCTCCCATTCGCTTCGAATGGGAGAGGCCAGGAGAGGGCTCCTGCATCGCTTCTCTCTCTACCGCGCCTCGAAGTCACCCGACGTCCGACCCCGCGCCGACGCAACCGCGCGAACCCTACTTCGCCAGCGCCATCGAGTCCTTGATCCCCAGACTCGCGTAGATCTCCCGCGTCGCGGCGCTCTTGTTCAGCGTGTACAGGTGAATGCCGCGGACGTCGCGGTCCAGCAGGTCGCGGCACTGCTCCGTCGCCCAGTGAATTCCCACGCGGCGCACGGCCTCGTTGTCGTCGCCCGCGCGGTTGAGCGCTCGCATGAGTTTCGCCGGGAACCGGGCCCCCAGCGCCAGTTCCGCCATCCGCTTCATGCCCGACGCGCTCGTCACCGGCATGACGCCCGCGATCACGGGGACCTTGACGCCCGCGAGCTCGCAGCGCTCGCAGAAATCGAAGAAGTCGTGGTTGTCGAAGAACAACTGCGTGATGACGAAGTCGGCGCCCTCATCGACCTTGGCCTTCAGGTAGTCCATCTCCTTGAGCCGGTTGGGCGTCGCGGGGTGCCCCTCGGGGAAGC
>CAYVSR010000458.1:0-1307 GCA_964453125.1 uncultured Phycisphaeraceae bacterium
CGATTCGATCAGCACGGCCCGCCTCGCGGCGGTGCTGGGGCTGCTGGTGGCCCCCGCCGCGACCGGCGCCGCGCTGGTCTACGAGCGCCATCGCCGTGGGCCCGTGGAGCGTCGGGCGCCCGAGGCACGGCGCGGCGTCGCGGAGCCCGAACCGGTGGTGGCGCGTGACATCGGCCTCCCGGGAGGGAGCGGGCGTCTCGAGACGGGCCCGAGGCCCGACCGGGCGCCGGCGATTACTCGCTGATTCGCTGGATGGTGACCGGCACGCTCACGCGCTGCGACCCGCCGGGGCGCGCCGGGCTGAGCGCCGGGGCGCCGGTGACCGAGCACTGCGAGGGCAGGAGCGAGGCGTCGAACATCGTGGTGCGCGTGCACTCGTCGCACGCGTTGCGGAGCGCCGCCAGCAGGAGGCGGAGTTCCGCCTCGTCGCGATCGGTCTCGATGGCGTAGCGGATCGAGCCGTCGGGCTGGACCTGCGAGGTGAGACGGACATCGCGGTTGACGCGCGAGCCGTAGGCCCGGATGGCGCGCTCGACCGACTCGGGGTCGCGGGCTCGCACGCTGACGTTGACGCGGTTGAGCTGGGCGAGGAGCAGGGCGTCGGAGTACGACGCGGGAGACATGCGCCCGGGCTGGGCGTCGCGCCCGCGCGAGACGGGGCGGGGCTGGCCCTCGAGCACCTCAAGGCTGACGAAACTTCGCGAGGGGTCGGACTCGGCCGCCTCGATCGCCGCCATGACGTGGCTGAGCGGCAGCATGCTCTCGACCGCCTCGCGCGTGCGCGGGGCGGCCTGGAATTCGGCGAGCGCGAGGGCGTCGGCGTCGGGGCGAGCGGCGGCGATGGAGGACCCCGCCGCGGCGCGGATGTCGAGCGTCGGCTCGGCGGGCGCGGCGTGGTCGGTGAGGCTGGCGAAGTTCTCGCCCACCTGAATCTCGGCGGGAGCACGCAGACGCTTCGCGCCCATTCCCGCGCCGTTGATCGCGAACCATGTGCCGCCGAAGCACGCGACGAGCGCCGCGGCGACGGCGAAGCGACGCCGGATCATCGGGCGGATGCGGGCGACCACGGGGTCGGCATCGTCGAGCAGCGCCTCGCGCTGGGCCATGAAGAGGGCCCGTTCGACGAGGCCGTCGGGCGCGCGGGAGCGCTCGGCCCCAAGGGCTCGGAGCGCGGCGCGGTCGGCGGACATCCCCTCCAGGGTCCGACGGAGCGCGACATCGGCGCCGATCGCACGATCGACCTCACGCCGACGCTCGGGGGCGAGATCGCCCTCGACCCAGGCGAGGAGGTCCGATTCCGAGATGGG
>CAYVSR010000458.1:1317-2686 GCA_964453125.1 uncultured Phycisphaeraceae bacterium
CTGGCTCCATTCGGACTTGCCCGAGCCCCGGCTTTCGATCGCTTCGCGGAGGGCGGCCCTGGCGCGGAAGAGCCTGCTCTTGACCGTTCCCACCGGCACATCCAGCACGTCCGCTATCTCCTGATAGTCGAGGCCGCGGAGGTCTCGGAGGACAAGGACTGCCCGGTGGTCGGGGTCCATGGCTTCGAGCCCGCGGAGGACCGTCTGACGGGCCTCATCCTGTTCGACTCGCCGGTGGGCGTCGGGTTCCCGATCCTGCGCGAGCCCATTGCCGAAGGTGGCGGGTTCGCCGTCCGAGCCGGAGACGCCACGCTGGGGAGCGTCGAGGCTGGGGTGGCGCCGGAGCTTCTGCTTGCGCAGGTGGCTCAGGCAGACGTTCATGGTGATGCGGGTCATCCAGGTCGAGAGGCGGGCGCGGGAATCGAACGAATCGAAGCCCTGGATGACGCGGACGAAGGAATCCTGCGTGAGGTCCGCCGCGGTGTCCGGGTCGCGGACCATGCGGAGGCAGACGGCGTAGAGGCGGTCGCGGTAGCGGGTGAGGATCTCGGTCCAGGCGGCCTCGCCGGCGGCGGCCTTGGCGGGCCCCCCTGCCCGGGCGGCGCGGATGGCGTCCACCATGGATTGTTCCCAAGGGTCAACGTGCTCCTCGCGGGCGGGCGGGGCGTCGTCGGCCGGGGGCGGGCGGACCGGAAGGGATGGCGCCGCCTCGGGGGGGCGTGGGTTGCGCGGTGATGGCGTGGGGGGCGGCATCGCTCGGCGGCCGGGGGTACGATCGGGCCGCGTCGCGAATCGTACCACCCGCGCCCCGTCCGGACGATGAGCACAGATCCCCACGCCCGGTATGTCTCGCCGCTCGCGTCCCGCAACGCGTCGGCGGAGATGCAGGAAATCTGGTCGGCGCGGCGCAAGTTCACGACGTGGCGACGCCTGTGGGCGGCGCTGGCGCGGGCCCAGCACGAGATGGGTCTGGGCGTTTCGGCGGCGCAGGCGGCCGAACTCGAGCGGGCGATCGACCTGACGGAGGATGACTTCGTTCGCGCGGCGGAGCACGAGAAGCGCCTGCGCCACGACGTGATGGCCCACGTGCACGCGCTGGGGGACCGAGCGCCCGGCGCGCGGGCGATCATCCATCTGGGCGCGACGAGTCAGGACATCAACTGCAACACGGAGCTGCCGATCCTGCGCGACGCGCTCGACCTGGTGTGCGTGAAGGCGGCGCGGGTGATCGACGTGCTGAGTCCGTTCCGCGTCGCGGAGTACCTCGGCAAGCTGACCGGGCGGGCGGTGCCGGTCCTGCCGCACGCCGAACCCGAGCCGGTTCTGGCGGAAGCGGCGTGAATGCCATCCCCTGCGTCGAACGTCACCG
>CAYVSR010000459.1:0-2678 GCA_964453125.1 uncultured Phycisphaeraceae bacterium
CCCGGCGGCCCGGAGGCCCGCGGGGCCGAAGGCCGGGGGGCGCCGTGGTACGGCCCGACGACCGAAGGTCGGCGGGGCGAACCACGACGCGGGTGCGGCCGCAGGACAGAAGGGCCGGGGTGAACCGCGACATGGGCGCAAGCGCGTGGATCGCCACGACGATCTGCGATCGTCGAGGCGTTCCACGGCGCCCTGGGCTTCGTGCGGAACGGCGCCCTTCTCTTTTCGTTCCTACCCTGCCGCGTGTTCGAGCTTCGCGTCATCTGCGATTCGTGCGCCGAAGCTCTGAGAGAACGGGCCCGAGCGCTCGATGAGGAGCAGTCGCCTTACGGCCTCGATTCACTGTCGGAACTGGACTTTCACCCGATCCTGCGCGAGGGGTGCCGTCGCGCGGGATACACCGTGCTGCCCGAGCAGCGCTACCCGACGCACGCGACGAAGTCACGGCGCAGTGAGGGCGATCGCTGCGACATCGTGCTCGTCGAGCCGCCCGCAACGCACCTCGTCGATCCGCTGATGGCGGGCACGCTGTTCGGCGCTCGGGGCGTTCCGCCGGAGGAGGCCCTCTGGATCGAGGTCAAGGTCGTGCCCCAATTCGCGCTGGTCGGCGGCGTGGCGTGCGCGAACCAGGGGTATTCGTCGCTGCTGCTGCAGAGCGCGAGCGCGGACGTGCGAAAGCTGGCGGGCGACCCTGCGATCCGGTGCGCGGCTGTCCTGCTCGTGATGTTCGGCGCATCCGAGGACATCCTGCGCCACGACGTGGACGCCTGGGCGTGCGCGTGCCTGGACAAGGGCCTGGCCATCGGCGCGCCCGTCGCGAGCGCGTTCGGCGTCGCGGACAGGCTCGGGAACCGCGCGTGCGCCGCCGTCTTCACGCCGGTCGGGTCGCCAGCGTGATCGCGAGCACGATGACCGTGACCGCGTGCAATGCCAGCGTGGACGCCGCCTGGAGCGATGCGATGGCGATCGCGCGGCGCGACGCGACTTCCTGACGCCAGGCCACGCGCATCCAACACCAGTGCACGCCGACGATCAGGGGCGCTTCCGCGCACGCGAGAAGGAGCGTTCCCCACACGAAGCCCCTCGCCGAGCCGTACCCGTACGCGACGAACGCGCCGGACGCGAGTTCCCGGTGATCGACGATCGGGGCGACCAGCGACAGCCACGCCACGCCGGCGACCGTGGCGCTCAGATACATCAGCGCGAGCAGCGCGGCGCATTCGCCGAGCGAGCGGCGCGAGAGCCTGCGCAGGATCCACCACTGCGCGAGCAGCGCGACCGGGAGCGTGACGATCGCGCCGGGCACGCCCGCGAAGAGCCACCACATGCTCGCGCTGGCAAGACACGGCATAAGTTCGTCCTACCGAGGAGAGGCGAGTCGCTCGCAGATCGCGTCCGCCGCCTCTTGTGCGGCGTGCCTCCCCGCGAATTTCGCCGTCACCTCGCGCAGCCCCTCATGCTGGGCTTCCCGCGCCGCCCGATCCGCCAGCAGCCGCTCCAGTTCGGCGATGATCCCTCCCGGCCCGCCGGCGTACGGCACGAACTCCGGGACGACCTTTCGCCCGGCGATCAGGTTCGGCAGCGTGGCGAACTCGCTGCGCACGATCCATCGCCCCACCGTCCAGTATTTCCACGCGGGGATGCGGTACATCACGACCATCGGCGTGTGCTGGCGGGCGATCTGGAGGGTGACGGTGCCCGAGACGGTGAGCGCGACATCGCACCAGGCGATGCAGGCGTCCACGGCTCGAAGGGCGACGGTGAGGCCGCGCGGCCAGCCGCCGGCGCCGCGCGCTTTCGCGATGCGCAGCAGTTCGCGCTCGGCGGCTTCGCTCGAGGCGGCGACGGCGCCGACGGCCCCGGGCCACCGTGATCGGACATGGGCGAACGCGTCAAGCATCGCCGGAAAGTTGTTCCGCCACTCCGCCGGGCGAGAGCCGGGCAGGAACGCGATGCGCGGCGTGGCTGACTCGGCGGTGGGAAGCCCAGCGCTTGCGGGGCCGATTGCCGTAGAGACCGCTCCCTCACGGTCGCGGCTCCGGCCAGATTCAGGATCGGTCGCCGCGTCGAACAGCGGGTGGCCGATGAACTGCGCGGGCACGGCGCGCTCGCGGAACCAGGCTTCTTCGAAGGGCAGCAGGCAGAGCACGAGGTCAGTCAGGCGGCGGAGCTTGTTGACGCGGTGACGGGCCCACGCCCAGACCTGCGGCGCCGCGAGGTGCACGACCTTCGCGCCGCTGGCCTTCGTCACCTTGCAGATGGGGAAGTTCGCCGCGGGAGAATCGACGGGCACGTGCAGCGCGGGGCGGTTCTCGCGCACCCAAGCGCCGATGCGCTTGTTCATGGCCACGTGCTCTGCGATCTTCTTCGCGCCGGGCAGGCCCATCTCCGCCTCGTGGCCGGTCTCCTCGACGATCGCGGCGCCGGCGTCGCGCATCTTCGGGCCGCCCCACGCGGCGATGCGGAGGTCCGGCCGGCGCCGGCGGAGTTCGCGGATGACCGCGCCGCCCAGGAAGTCTCCGCTGGGCTCGAACGCCGTGAACAGGATTGTCGGTCGGTCGCCCTGCGCCACGCGGAAACTGCATCGGAAATCGGCGGCGCTGTCAACGCGCGCCGTCTTGGGGCGAACGGGAGACCGAACGCCGAGAGGCCCCGCGTGGACCCTCTATACTCGCCGC
>CAYVSR010000460.1:0-2672 GCA_964453125.1 uncultured Phycisphaeraceae bacterium
GAGGCCGGCGCCGACGCCGGCCTCGACCCCGAGGCCGCCGCCTTCGCCCGCGCCCAGCGAGCGCAGGCCCGCTTCTACCAGTCGCTGCTCGACCGTCTGGCCGCCCTCGGCGCCGCCAAGCCGGACTGGCGCGCCCCGCTCGATCACCTCGCCACCCTCGACGCGCGTCTCGCGCCCATCGGCCCCGACGCCGCGGCGCTCACCCGCCTCTACTACGAGCTGAAGTTCGGCGGCCGCCTCCTGACCGACGCGGAACTCGCCGGCGCGCGAGAGCGCCTCGACGCCCTCGACGCCGCCGGAAGGGCCATTGAGAGCCGGACGGGTCCGAGAACCGGCGCCTGAATCGGCCCGCGCAGCGCAAGCCCTTCAAGCGCGGGCGGTTCCTCGCCGATAGCGCTCGGTTGGCGGACCCCTTCCCCTCCCTCCTTGAGACGAGGCCACAGCCTTGCCCGCACGACGTTCACGCACGGAGCAGTGGCGAGAGAGCCTGCAGCAACTGCAGGAGCGCAACGGCGCCATCGAGATCTCGCTGCCGGGCGACCAGGAGCGGTTCACGAATCCGCCTCTCGACGGCGCCGGCCCGGACTCGCAGGACGAGAACGCAAAGTCCACCATCACCACCAAGAATCTCATCTGGCGCGTGCGCATTCTGCAGCTGACCGACGACGCGATCTTCGTCGAGCAGCCCATGGTGCTCCGTCAGCGCATCAACCTTGAGAAGGGCGTCGACCTCGTCGGCGTCATCGCCGTCGGCCCCAACCGCTGGATGTTCCGCACCCGGAACCTCGGCCCCGCGAGCGTCCGCGCCGCCGGATCGCGCGAGTTGCCCGCCCTCCGCCTCGCGATGCCTCACGCCGTCGAGCGCTGCCAGCGCCGCTCGTTCTACCGCATCGCCACCGTCGGCCTTCTGCTGCCGCGTGTCGAGTGCTACCCCCTGCTCGACCCGCACACCGTGCCCGCCGCCGAGGCTGCCAACCGAGCCGACATCCTCGATCGCGCCGCCGGCGTCGCGCCCGTGGCCGGCCGCATCACCCCCGCCGGGCCCGCACCGACCTCCTTCTCACTCCCCGAGGTCGGCCCCGGATTCACCGGAACGCTGGTCAACGTGGGCGGCGGAGGCGCCGGCCTGCTCGTCGAGCCGCTCGACGCATCCACCTTCGACCGCCACAAGCTGTTCTGGCTGCGCATCAACCTCATGCCGCAGGTCCCCGCCCCGCTGGGCGTGACCGCGCGCGTGGTGCACACGCACCTCGACACCACCCAGCGCACCTACGCGGGCATGTCGTTCGACTTCTCGTTCAACCGCCCGCACGAGCAGTTCGTGGTGAACCAGCTGTGCAAGTACGTCGCCGACGTGCAGCGCGACCAGCTCCGGCGTCAGGCCGCCGGCTGAGCCCCGCGCGGGCGCTCAGCGGATGGTCCGCACCCGCGACTGCGCGTCCTCCAGCAGGATGACGCTCGCCATGCCCTTGCCCGTGCGGATCGTCACCGCGTTCGTCCCCTGGTTGAGCGTCACGCTGTACCCGTTCTTCGAGTAGACCAGCGGCGTGGCCAGCGCCTCGGGCGACCCCGCGCGCCAGATCGCCTCGCCCTCCTCGCTGCGAACGTCGAACACGCCGGTGGAATCCAGCGGCGCCTGGTAGTACACGTCGCCGCTGTTGGTGGAGATCGCCGAGGCGCCCGTCAGCGGCTCGTTCGTCCGGATCTCGATCGCACCGTCGCCGTTCTCGACCATCAGCGCCCCGCGCACGCCGACGAGGATCACCTCGCCCGCGCCCGTCTTCACGCGCACGCCCTCGGTCGCCGGCACGAACACCATGATGTCCGCCCGGTGGTCTTCCGATACGCGCTCGCTCGTCGCCCGAACGACCAGCGTCGGCCCCCCGGCGCGCTCCTCAACCACCGACGACACCTTCACCGCGCGGTCGACCTCGGCCTTGTCGGCGTCGGGCAGGTCGCTCGAGCCGCTCACATCGGACGAGACGGACGCCTCTTTCCGCCCCTTCTCGACACGAACGGTCACGTCGCCGCGGAAGGTCTCGATGTCGATCAGCAGCGCCTTGCCGCCCTGGGGCGCCGCGAGCGCGAGGCGTTCCGAACGGACGTCCTTGGCGCAGCCGCCGAGCGACCCCAGCGCGCAGGCCCCGGCCAGGGCGGTCAGGACGGCGAGGGAACGGGCGAGGCGGCTGCGCGTCATCGGTTTCGTCTCCGTGCTTTCGGGGGCGCCTGGGGTTCGCGATCGGTGGAGCGGACGCGCCGGCCCGCGCGCGTCGGACGGGACGATATCGGATCGGGGCGGGCGGAGCCGCGACCCGCGCCCGGCGCTCCCGATTCGCGCGCAATCACGCAGCCGCACCCGCCCCGCCGACGTATTGTGCTGGCGAGCACCCACTCGCCAGAGGGCCCCATGCGCCGCACCGCTCGCCGACTCGCCACGATCGCCGCACTTGTCGCCCTCGCGCCCCTCGCCGGGTGCGAGTGGTGGCTCACGTTCCAGTCCGGCGGCTCCTCGCTGGCCGAGTTCCTGCTCCAGTCCGGCGGGTACCACATCGAGAACGGCGTGATCGTTCCCAACACGCCCCCCGTGCCCGCGCCCAGCGCGGGCGCCCCGCCTCAGGCCACGGCGCCCGGCGGCGGCGCGGGCGCCGGCGGGGGCGGCGGCGGTGGTGGCG
>CAYVSR010000461.1:0-2671 GCA_964453125.1 uncultured Phycisphaeraceae bacterium
GTACCCCGCCGCCTCCGCCTCGGCGCGCAGGCGATCGGATTCGGCGTAGTTCTTCGAGGCACGCGCGGCGTCGATCTGGGTCTTCCAATCCTTCGCCTGTGCCGCAAGGTTGATTCGTTCGTCGGCGCCGGATGCCCATACGTATTCGTCAGGCCACTCAGTCTGCTGAATATCGGGCTGACCAAGGAGCATGGAGGCAAAGGAAAGAGCCGCGACTCCGTCTCGCCACGAGGGATTTGGGTTGCGGTCGATCCACGCGTTCCAAGCGCCGATCGCTCCGGCGATGTTGAGGTCGTCGCTCATCGATTGCGAGACCAGTTGGGCGCCAACTTCCCACGTCGATGGAGCATCCGATCCCTGCGCTGCACGACGCACGAAGGCACGCCATCGCTCAACCATGCGCTCCGAGTCTCGAAGCCCTTGCGTCGTGAAATTCGCGTTGCTCCGATAGTGCGTCTTGATCAGTTCAAGCCGCAACGCCGCAGGCGAGATGGTGCCCTGACTCTGCCGGGCGACATCCCGGATCGTGTAAAAATTCCCCTTGCTCTTGCTCATCTTCGCGCCCTCCACCATCAGGTGGCGCACATGCAGCCAGTGGCGGGCGAACACCGGCGAGCCCGTCGCCGCGCGTGACTGGGCGATCTCGCACTCGTGGTGGGGGAAGATGTTGTCCTCGCCGCCGCTGTGCAGGTCGATGGTCTCGCCCAGCGCCTCGCGCGCCATGGCGCTGCACTCGATGTGCCAGCCAGGGTAGCCAGCGCCCACGCCCTCGAAGGCCCACTTCATCCGGTGCGCGGGGTCCACCTTCCAGAGCATGAAGTCCGCCGGATCGCGCTTGCCCGCCTGGTTTGCCCCGGTGACGCGCCCGCCCGCCCCCGCGCGCAGCCGGTCGAGCGTGTTGCCGCTGAGCACGCCGTAATTCCCACCGCCCCGGTCGTACGCGCGCACGTCGAAGTACACCGCCGTCCCCGGCGCCCCCGGCGCCCCCACCACGTACGCCAGGTTCTTCGCCAGCAGCGCCCGGATCATCGCCTGCATCTGCGAGATCTTCTCCGTCGGTCGCGGCATCAATTCCGGCCTCGTCTGGGCCTCCTGCGCCACCTTCAGCCCCAGCAGGCGCGCATCCTCCAGGAACGCCCCCGCGTAAAACGCCGCGATCTGGCGCGGGTCGCTCGCGTCAAGTTCCGCCGGCGCTCCCGGCGGCAGCTTCCCCGCCTTCTTCATCTCCAGCACGCGCCTGCCGCCCTCTTCCATGCGGTCCACGCCGGCGCCGTCGAGGTTGTCGTCCTCCGTCATGTGGCCGACGTCCGTGATGTTCATCACGTGCACGACTTCGCGCGGGCCCTTGTGCGTCGAGCCGTCGGGCGCGAGCACCTCGCACAGCGGGCTCTCCAGCCACCGGCGCAGCACGTCGGCCATCAGGAACGAGCGGAAGTTCCCGATGTGCGCGAAGTCGTAGACCGTCGGCCCGCACGTATAGAACGTGATGCGCGACGGGTTCGCCGGGCGGAAGTCCTCCACCTGCTTGGTCAGCGAGTTGTACAGGCGCATCGGCACAAGCCAAGCGTATCGCGCCCGCCCCGGCCCGACCCGCCGCTCGCGCATCGCCGCAAAAAGAACGCCGCGACGCTCCTCGCGCCGCGGCGTCCGCCAACGTGATCCATCGCGCCGCTCGGGGCCAGCGCCCCGCGCCGACGCCGGGTTACGGCTTCGCGGGCGCCGCGGCCGGGGGCGCGGCGGGCGTCGCGGGGGCGACCGCGCCGGCCATCGCCGCGGACGCGTCGCTCACGACCTTCTTGAGATCAGCCAGCGCGCCCTCGGCGGCGGTCTTGGCGGCGGCCCAGTTGTCGGCGCCGGCGGCCTTGGCCTCGTCGAACTTCTTCTTCGCCGCGTCCAGCTTCGGCTGCAGGTCCGCCGCGACCTTGTCGAGCTTGGCCTTCGCCTCGCCCGTGGCGCTGCCGGCGGCCTTCTTCACCTCGTCCAGCTTCGTCTGCGCCGCGCTGATGGCGCTGGCGTTCGCCTTGTCGAATTCCGCCTTCGCCGTGGCCATCGCGTCCTTGGCGGCGTCGCCGACGGCCGCGCCGGCGGCCTTCGCCGCATCGGCGGCCTTCTTCGAGGCGTCGTTCGCTTTTTCGCAGGCCGTCAGCGCCAGCAACGCCGCCGCCGACGCGGTCAACATCCCGATCCGTTTCATGTGTCTGCTCCTACGTGCGTGTGGCCGCCCGGGACGCTCCCGCCGCCGCCAAAGAGTGTAGTCGGGGGCGCCCCCCGCGGATTTCACGCAAAGCCCCCAGACTCACGCGCAGCAGCCCCCGCGCGGCTTCTCCGCCCCGCCGGAAGCGTCGAACACCCGCCCAACCCCGGCGCCCTGAAGAACCTCGTCCTCCATCGCGTGCATGCGGGCGCTGCCCGCGTCGTCGTGGTCGTCGTACCCCAGGCAGTGCAGCACGCCGTGCACGGCGTACAGCGCGAGTTCGCGCGCTGCGCCGCCGCCATTGCCCGCGCCGCGGGCCGCCGATTCTCGCCGCGCCACGTCCGCGCACACCACGATGTCCGCGTCCACCTCCGGCCCGCCCGCGCCTCCGCCACCATCCGCTCCCCCATCGCCCGCCCCATCCCCCGACCCCCCGCACGCGGGAGGGCGGACAACCAGATCGTCAGGGCGACCGGT
>CAYVSR010000462.1:0-2670 GCA_964453125.1 uncultured Phycisphaeraceae bacterium
GGCCGCGCCCGAGGGTGATCCTCGCCCCGTCCCGCCCGCGCCGGCGCCGGTGCGCCTCGCGCCGCCGTCGGCCGGATCGCTGCGTCGCGCGCAGGCGGTAAGCCCTTCCTCACTCCGCGCGGAGCCGATGGTAGACCTGGCGCACACGTTCCGGACCGGCGACAACGCCGCCCGGCGCGCGGGCGAGCTGGCGCACGCGATGTTCGAGCGTGTCGAGTGGCTGGACGTCAGCCCCCCCACCGACGAGGCGCTGCTTGAGGGCGGCGCGGCGCTGGGGGCGGACGGCGCGGCGTGCGCGGCGGCGCTGGCGCGGTTCCGGCGCGCGTGCGCCGCGCCCGACGTGCGGGACTCGCTCTCGCTCGCGCCAACGGCGGCTCGGGCGCCCGCGGGCGCGACGCTGCGCGTGCGACGCGAGTGGGAGTTCGCCGTGCGCGACACGTCCGCGGGCGCGGGTCGAGCGACGATCCTCCGCGGCCGGTTCGACCGCGTCGTGATTGCGGAAGCGAACGGCGCACCGGTATGGGCCGAGGTGGTCGACTTCAAGTCCGGCGCGGACCCGGACCGCCCGGCCGACCCGGCGCGGGCGATGGAGGCGTATGCGCCCCAGATGCGGGCGTACCAGCGCGCCGCGGCGGCGCTGCTGGGACTGGCGACGGACCGCGTGCGCGCACGCCTTGTGCTGGCCGACTCCGGGGTGGCCCTCGATCTCGGAAGCCCGATCAGTTCTCCTGGATCCTGAACACGATGGAGGCGAGCAGGCCTCCCGCGAACGGGCCGAGGAGGTAGAGCCAGAGGTGCGCCCACGAGCCCCCGCCCGTCGTGGCGTGGATCAGGGTCGGCCCGACGCCCACCGCTGGGTTGAAAGCGCCGCCGGAGACGCCACCCGCGGCGAACGCGGCCGCGAGGACCGTGAAGCCGATCGCCACGCCGTAGTAGGAATTGCCCTTGGTCTTGTCGGAACAGGCGACGTTGAGCACGACGAGGGCGAGCGCAAACGTGAAGAGCACCTCCGCGAAGAGGGCGGGCATGGCGCCGATGTTGGCGCCGGGGGAGGGGGCGAAGGTCTTGCCGATCAGCGCCCGCACGGCGAGCGCCGCGACGAGCGCCGCCACGATCTGCACTGCCATGTAGGGCAGGAGGTTCTTGACGGGGCTCTTGCCGGCGACGGTCAGCGCCAGCGTGACCGCGGGGTTGTAGTGGGCGCCGGAGATATGCCCGCCCATGTACACCATGACCATCAGCGCGCAACCGATGGCGATGGGCGCGTAGGGCGTGCCTTGCGTCACGCACAGGCCGATGGTCAGCACGAGAAAGAACGTGCCGATGAACTCGGTGAGCAGGGCCTTCATGGGGGCAGGGTCTCCGGTCGCCGGGGAAGGGATGCGTCGCGCCCCGCGCACCGCGCGCACGGCGGGACTCGGCCGGCGCCGACGAGCGTACTTGTGGCGCCACTGCTGACGCAACGCGCGACCGGGGGAGGCTCGGGGAAGGTGGGCGGGCGATCTGTATGATCCGTCCCCACTCACTTGATTCCCCCCCCCCGCGCGCACGCCGGAACCCGGCCGTCGCAGGAGCGCACCATGCATAGGCCGCCGGTCCGATTCCTGGCGCTCGCCGCGGCGACGTGCGCGGCTGTCGGGTGCTCGCCCAAACAGAACGAATACGCCCCGCCCCCGCCGCCGGAGGTGACGGTGGCGCACCCGGCGAAGGGGGTCGTGCCGGAGACGCTGGAGTTCACTGGCCGGACGCGAGGCGGGCTGACGGTCGAGGTTCGCGCCCGGGTGAAGGGGTTCATCGACAAGCGCCACGTGGACGGCGGGCAGCGGGTGAACCAGGGCGACCTGCTCTACACGATCGACCAGCGCACGTTCCAGGCCGCGGTGCGCCACGCCGGCGCCCAACTGGCAAACGCCAAGGCCAATTACGCGCTCGCCGGGGTCACGCTGCAACGCGTGACGGAGGCGATCCGGGGCAACGCGGTCTCGAAGCAGGACGTGGACAAGGCGGCGGCGGAGCGGGACATGGCCGCGGCCCAGGTCGAACTCGCCGAGGCGAACCTGACGCAGGCGAATCTGGACCTGGAATTCACCGAGGTCCGGGCCCCCATGGCCGGTCGGCTGGGCATCGACACGCTCGACGTCGGACAACTGGTCGGCGCCAACGAGGCGACGCTGCTGGCGACGCTGATCAACGACGAGACCATGTACATCGATTTCAACATCGACGAGCGCCAGCTGGTGGACGTCCGGCGTGCGGCGGAGGGGCGCCGACCGGGCGAGGACGGGCGCTCAGCCCTGCCGATCTTCATCGGGACCGCCAACGACGAGGGCTACCCGTACGAGGGGCGGTACAACCGCTCGGACAACACCGTCGATCCGACGACCGGGACGCTGAAGGTCGAGGCGGTCTTCGACAACCCGAAGGGCCTCCTGCTGCCGGGCCTGTTCGTGCGGCTGCGCGCGACGACGAGCGAGCATGAGGCGGTGCTCGCGCCGGACTCGGCTGTGCTGCAGGACCAGGGCGGGCGCTACGTGCTCGCGGTGAACGCGGAGAACGTGGTGGAGAAGAAATACGTGCGCACAGGCCCGGTGTTCGACCGCATGCGTCGGATCGACGAGGGGCTGGCGACGACCGACACGATCGTGGTGAACGGCCTGCTCCGCGCCCGCC
>CAYVSR010000463.1:0-2667 GCA_964453125.1 uncultured Phycisphaeraceae bacterium
CCGCCCCGGCCACGTCATCGCGCTGTGCGTCTTCGCCCTGCTCTGCCTCGGCGCCGTCATGGTGCAGTCCGCCGCGATGTCCACCGGCGCCGCCCGGCCCCAGCCCTTCGGCGACAGCGTCGAGCAGGCCGTCACGTTCAAGACCATCCTGCTCTCGCGCCAGACGCTCTACATGGCCCTCTCGCTGGTCGCCATGGCCGCGGCGTCGCGCGTGCCTGCCTTGCGCCTCCTCGACGCCCGGCGCCTCGGCCCCCGCTCGTGGGTGGTGCACCCGGCGTTGCTGCTGGGCGTGGCGGCGCTGCTCGCCGTCGTCGGCCTTGTGTACGTGCCCGGCGTCGGCCGATCGGTCAACGGCTCGGAGCGCTGGCTCAACCTGCCGGTATTCGGCTCCGTCCAGCCCAGCGAATTCGCCAAGTGGGGACTGGTCATCGTGCTGGCGTTCTACGCCGCCTGGAAGGGACCGGTGCGCATGGGGCGCTGGGGGGGCCTGCTGCCGGGCCTGGCGCTGGCGGGGCTGGTCTCGGCGGTGGTGATCAAGGAAGACCTGGGCACCGGCGCCCTCATGCTGGGCGCCTCGGCCATCGTGCTGCTCGCGGGGGGCGGGTCGTTCTGGCGGATGGCGTGCCTCGCCCCGCCCGCGCTCGCGGGGCTCGCCGGCGCCGTGCTTACCAGCGAGTACCGCATGGAGCGGATCAAGACATTCGTCGACCCCTTCAAGGACCCCGACGGCGCCGGGTACCACATGATCCAGTCGATGGTCGCGGTGGCCAACGGCCAGGTGTTCGGGCGCGGGCTCGGGTTCGGCCTCCAGAAGTTCGGCTACCTGCCGGAGGACAAGACCGACTTCCTGTTCGCCGTGATCTGCGAGGAACTGGGCATCGCCGGCGCGGGCGTCGTGGTCGCGCTCTACCTGGGCATCCTGTGGGCGGGTCTCTCGATCGTGCGCCGGATCCCCGCGCACGCGGGCGCGGCTCGCCTCGTCGCCATCGGCGTGCTCGCGACGCTCGGCCTGCAGGCCGTGATCAACATGGGCGTGGTGACGGGCCTCGGGCCCACCAAGGGCATCGCCCTGCCGCTGCTCTCCAGCGGCGGCACGGGCTGGATCCTCACCGCGTTCTCCCTCGGCCTGCTCATCGCCCTCGATCGCGAGTGCGGGGAGGAAGAGGGCGCCGCGCTGGGCGCGGGGATGCCGGTGGTTGCATCAACGTGAAGGGCACGAGGGACCAGGCACCAGGCACTAGCC
This sequence comes from uncultured Phycisphaeraceae bacterium, assembly GCA_964453125.1. GTDB lineage: Bacteria > Planctomycetota > Phycisphaerae > Phycisphaerales > UBA1924 > CAYVSR01. The sequence continues at coordinate 1,244 of CAYVSR010000463.1, forward strand.
AGAGCAATCGCATGCGCTCCACTCGTGCCTGATGCCCAGTGCCTGATGCCCCTTGCTTCATCTTCGCCGGCGGCGGCACGGGCGGGCACCTCTACCCGGGGCTCGCCATCGCCGAGGAACTCGCGCGCGCGGCGACCGCCCGATCGGCGCCTGCGCCGCGCTGCGTCTTCCTCTGCTCGCGCCGCCCGATCGACGCCTCGATCCTGCGCGCCGAGGGCGCGACCTTCGAGCCACTCGACGCCGCGCCATTCTCGCTCCGTCCCGGCGCTTTCCTTCGCTTCGCGCGCGGGTGGCCGGGTTCCGTCGCCGGCGCACGCCGGGCGCTCGAGCGCGAGGCCGCGGCCGCAGGGGGCGCGGCCAAACTCCGTGTCGCCGCGATGGGCGGCTTCGTGGCGGCGCCCGTGGTCGCGGCGGCACGGGCGCTGCGCATCCCCGTCGCCCTCGTGAACCTCGACGCCGTGCCCGGCAAGGCCAACCGCTGGATCGCCCGTCGCGCGGCGATCACGCTCTCCGCCACCGGCGCCTCCGACCGCGCGCCCCGCGCCTGGACCCGCATCCCTCCCATCGTTCGCGCCGGTGCGCTCCCGCGCGGCTCGCGCGATGACTGCCGCCAGCGCCTCGGCCTGCGCGAGGGCGTCCGCACGCTCTTCGTCAGCGGCGGCAGCCAGGGCGCCACGTCCATCAACGCCCTCCTCGCCCATCTCGCGAGCGCCAGCCCGAACGCCTTCGCGGGCTGGCAGGTGCTCCACCAAACCGGCGACAAGGGCGTCGACATGGTGCGCGAGGCCTACACCGGCGCCGGCGTGAGCGCGGTCGTCGTGCCGTTCTGCTCCGCCATCGGCGACGCCTGGGGCGCGGCGGACCTCGCCGTCGCCCGCTGCGGCGCCGGGACGGTCGGCGAGGTCTGGGCCTCCGCCACCCCCACCGTCTTCCTCCCCTACCCCTACCACCGCGACGAGCACCAACGCTGGAACGCGGCGCCCCTGGAAGCTGCGGGAGGGGCGGTCATCGAGCGCGACCTGATCGACCGCGAACGAAACACCGGAGGCGCGGGGGCCGCCACGGTGCGCCTCCTGACCGACGCGGACGCCCGTGACGCCATGCGGGCCGCGCTGCGGGCGCTGGGGCCCGCGGACGGCGCCTCGAGGGCGGCGGCGGCGCTGGCGGGGCTCCGGGGCTGACGTCAATCGCGTGTTATCCGCGCCCAAACCCGAGAATAACCGGCCTTGGCTTGTCCGATCGCCGATTGTTTCTCACCCTTCCTGAATGAGGTGGGCTGCGCGCCGATTCAACCGGCGCGCGGAGAGAGGAGTGATAGACTTTGTTTATGGGGCAGGCGCGAGAAGGTGGCAACGGCGCGGCGGGCGTCGCGCAGGGCGTGCGCTGCGTCGTGCTGCACGCGCGCCCCGATGCGCGTCACCCGG
>CAYVSR010000464.1:0-2652 GCA_964453125.1 uncultured Phycisphaeraceae bacterium
GTGGTTCACCTACGGCGACGTGCGCATCGGCCAGGGGCGCGAGAACGCCAAGAAGTTCCTGAAGGACAACCCCGACCTCTTCGCCGAGATCCGCAAGGGCGTGCTCGCCAAGCGCGTCGCCAAGCCCGCCGGCGCGGCAGCCGCGCTGCCCGCGCCCGATGCCGACGAGGACGAATGACCGACGCTGGGGCGGCCCTTCGCCGCCGTCCGGCGGACCAACGAGGCGGCGCCGACTTGTCCAACGCGGGCGGGCCGATATGCTTCCGCCCTTCCCGCTGCGGCTGTGGCGGAACTGGCAGACGCGCTAGATTCAGGTTCTAGTGGTAGCAATACCGTGGAGGTTCGACTCCTCTCAGCCGCATTGCTCGCTGTCCGGCGCGGCGCCCGATCGGGGCACGCGCCCGGACCAGCGCGGGAGCAATTCGGGCCGGGTCCGGCGTGTGGCGCTGCGGTCGTCTCGGATGTTCGCTATCGGTTCGGTATTCCAGAGGGGTTGGATCGGGTTCTGCTGCGATCCGGAAAATCCCTTCGCATCCCCGCATCGAATGGATGGAACCGGGGACCTCGGCCTCGCGTATCGTGCAAGCCTTTACCGATCTTTCACCATGGTGTACCTTGGGCGATTCAGCCCCGGAGAGGTGCGCACGCCGGAGGCGGGCGTACGGATGGGGAACCCCGCAGGAGACAAGCGTCATGCGAGCAGTCCGGAACGCGTTCACATTGATTGAGTTGCTGGTGGTGGTCAGCATCATCGCGCTGCTGATCGGCATCCTGCTTCCGACGCTGGGCGAAGCCCGTCGTCAGGCCGGCTTTGCCGCGTGCATCGCCAACCAGAAGCAGCTCACGACCGGCGTCAACACCGCCATCGCGGAGAACGACGACAAGCTTCCCAACGCCCCCCTGTCGCAGCTGAACCCGGCCTCGGGCGGCGTGACGGGCCGGCTCGGCAAGCCCGCCGACTTCTACGCCTCGCGCGAGTTCCCGATCAACGGCTGGGCCGGCGAGACCGCCCCCGGCGCCCAGCCCATTCAGGGCTGGAAGACGGACATGCTGTCCCGCGTGATCTACAACCAGACCGACGGCTACCGCGCGCGGTCATTCGGCATGGAGGCCTTCCACTTCATCGCTTTCGGTCACTACATGCTGCCCGACGCCCGCAACACGGCGATGCTGACCGAGCCGTTCGTCAGCCCCGCCGGTCGCACCGTCCGCTCGAAGTGGGACTCCTACCGCGATGAGGACCAGACCGCGCAGCACGAGTTCCCCCTGTACTTCGGCTCGTACAACGACATCATGCCCGCCTTCTACGAGCGGCGCGTGTTCAAGCTCGACGGCGGCGTCTTCGGCGCCCCCGGCTCCGCCCCCCCGGGCGCTCCCCCGCCGGCCAACCCGACGAACCTGATGCCCTACAAGTCCTTCAACCTCGCCTCGACGGTCCAGTTCCCCTCCAACAAGGTCGTCTTCTACCAGTTCCTCGCCGACCACCACCGCACCCTCGACCCGTGGTACATCCCGGGCTACGAGACCACCGTCAGCATGTTCGACGGCAGCGCCCGCAAGGTCGTCGCCTCCCGTGACGGCATCACCCGCACCACGCAGATGGGCGTGAGCGACGAGGCTGGCGGCGTCAAGGCCGACAGTTGGACACAGGGCTTCCAGTGGCAGGGCATCCCCGGCATCCCCGCCGGCAACACCGAGTACTTCCGCTTCACCTGGGGCGGCCTCGCCGGTCGCGACACCCGCTGAGCCTCTCCGCTCGGACGGTTCCCACAGCCTGATTTTCACCACGCGGCCCGCCGGCATCCCCGGCGGGCCGCGGTCGTTTGGTGGGTGGCGCGGCGCCCGGGTATATTCCGCGCCGCCATGGCCCGCGGCGCTCCGACGCCGCTCCATTGGCCCAGAGGGTCCATCTCCGATGAAGTCGAACAACGTCAAGATCGTGATCATCGTGGTCTGCCTCGCCGCCGTCGCCGCGGTGCTGTTCATCACGAAGCCCTGGAAGTCCTCCGGCGGCGTGACGCCGACGATCAAGGCGCCCTGATCCGGCCGCCGGTCTCGCCGACAGGTTCCGCACACCGACCCGGTCGGCGCGTCGCTGGGTCACAGCGCGCGCCACAATGCGCCCGTGATCAGGCCGCCGCTTCTCTACGCCGGCGTTGACGAGGCGGGCTACGGCCCGATGCTCGGGCCGCTGTGCGTCGGCATGTCCGTGTTCTCGCTCGATTGGCGCGATGGCGACGACGCGCCGGGCGCCGGAGGGAAGGCGCACGACCTGTGGAAGCGCCTGCGTGCGGCCGTGTGCCGGGAAGTGCGCGAGGCGCGGTCCGGGCGCATCGCGGTGAACGACTCGAAGCGTCTGAAACTGGCGAACGACTGGGACGCGGCGCCGTGGAAGCCCATCGAGCCCGGGGCGCGCCACCCGCTGGTGCACCTGGAGCGGGGCGTGCTGGCGTTCATGAGCGCGCGGGCCGACGCGGGCGTGAGCGACCCGCCCGACGCGATCGCGACGGACGTGGCGTTGCTGAACCAACTGGGCGCCGCCCTCGAGCCGCACCCGTGGTACGACGGCGATGCGCTCACCCTGCCGCTGGCCTGCGACCGGGCGGACCTGACGTTGCGCGCCAATGCGCTGCGCGCCGCGCTGGGCGCCGC
>CAYVSR010000465.1:0-2633 GCA_964453125.1 uncultured Phycisphaeraceae bacterium
GTTGGTGATGTAGACGGTCGAGAGGCGCCCGAGCGCGTCGTACTTGGCCTTCGTTGCCGGCGCAGTGGGCCCCCACCGCTCGATCGGACGGCCCGCCGCGTCGTACCAGGCGTGCCACTCGAGCCCTTTCCAGTCCCCGGTCGCGTCCAGCGACGTGGGATCCACCGCCATGCGCAAGCGGTAGAGGAGCCCGCGATGGCTGTAGTCGTTCTGGGTCAACAGCTTGCGATTCTCCCTGAATTCCGAATCGTTCAGGTCGTTGGGGACTGGTCCTTCGTCGAACGCTGCGATCTGCACCACCCTGTCCAAATTGTCGTACGACATGCCGATATACGGCGGTTCGGGAGGGTAGACCTTCGTCCGGCGGTTTCGGAAGTCGTAGCCGAGGCGCGTGACTCGATCGAATTCCGAGCTCTCCGCGGCGTGCACACGCGAATAGGTCAGGTTGCCGTCGCCGACGCCCTGGCTGGGCGAGCTCGTTCCGGGGAAGTCGTAGAAATGCTCCACCAGCGACTTCATGTTGCCCGAGCCGCCGGAGGTCGTGCCTTCCTTGACTTCGGTGAGCCGGTCGAGCACGTCGTAGCTGAACGAGCGAACCGTTTCGTTCGCCGCGGTCTCGGACTTCAGACGGCCCACGTTGTCGTACGCGAACGTGGTCGTGTAGTACGCGAGATTGTTCACGTCGTGGTACCGCCGCTCGGTGGTCACGTGGCCCGCGAGGTCTCGCAGCAGATACGTGCGGGCGAGCGGTGTTCCGCGGGTGAAAGGAGAGGTGATCTCGCCGGTGGTCGAGCTGCGAGAGATGGCGGCGCCACTCGCGACCGCGTTCTCGATGACGCAGATCGTCTCGTCGCCGGCGGACAGGTACGTCGTCACCAGCGGGCCGTCGGTCGCGGGACCGCCCGGGATACCTGTGTTCGCCGGAACCAGTGTCTCCGTATATCGCAGCGGCGCGGGCAGGCCCGAGCCCGTCACGTCCGGATCGTCGTCCGCGTCGGGTATCGCGAGCATCTCGCGGTAGATGTTGGTGGCGGAGCCGCTGGGCTGGCGGACCGTGGTGAGGCGGCCCAGCAAGTCATACCGCATGGTCGTCTCGAGAGGTCGGACCTGACCGGAGCCCCCGGTGTACGAGGCGTACGTTCTCTTCTCCTTGGTGACCCCTCCGGTCCTCGCGTCGTACTCGTATTCGGTCCGGACGCCATCGGGTCCCTCGACCGACTTGAGCTCGCCCGTCCTGTAGAACTCTTCCTTCGTCACGGCCGTGGTCGCGTCGTCGGGGCCGTTCTCGGTGTACGCCTCCCGGTCGACCTTGGTTTCTTGCTTGGTCACGACGTAGATGCGCATCTGCGCGTACGTATCGGGAGCGCCGGTGGCGGGGATCAGGTCGAAGTAGTCGAGCCCCTCGCTGTTGTCCGACTTGCGGTACACGAATTCGGTGGTCTCAAAGTCCGTCGAGATCGCGCGATACCGCTTGATCTTGGTCAGGATGTCAGTCCGAGCGTGCGGGTTGCCGCCGGTCGGGTACACGCCGTACTCGAAGCTCGCGATGAGAGACGATAGATCGCCGTCCGCCTCCGACACCCATGTCGCCGCAAGCCGGCGCTCGCCGGCGCCCGATTCGGTCACGTAGCTGAACCAATGCGCCAAGCCGCCCGTGCTGGCGTTGCTCGGTGCGCTCGTTTCGGCAAAGTCGGTGCGCGTGTACCCCGAGGTCGCCGACGGGAAGCGCACGGTGTTGATCTGTCCCTTGAAGCCCTTGTGCTCTCCGGAAGTCGTGTCAGACGTGAAGTAATCGAAGCGCTTGACCCAAGATCGTGAGACGGTCGCGGAACTCCACGCCGATCCCGCCATCTCCTGGAGCACCACCTTCGCGGCGAGGCGGTTGCCGGGGTGTCCGCTCGATGAGACGTGCGAGACGTCCAACTCGATGAAGTCGTACCAGAGGCGCCGGTAAGGAGTCCACGTGGAGCCTTCCAGGCGCTCCTCCTGCAGGCGCACCGTCCACTTGGTGTCCTCGGGGTTCGTGCCCGAGATTGTCTGGTAGGCGTAGTCGATCCGAAGCCCCTGGCTCGCGGCTCCGCCGCATCCGCACTGCGTCTGCACGACCTCGTCGCGGACCTTGCCCGCGAAGGTTCCAGTCGTCGAGTACCTGATGATTTTCGCGGCCAGATCGGACGGCTTGTGCCCGCTGGAGGGCGTGTCGGCCATGTGCATGAGGTCTTCGGGCTCATCGCCGGTCTGCCACATGAAGTGCTCGACCTGCTCGGGCGCGATGACCATCTTGATCTGGTGCTGCGCACCATCGGTGTCGCTGTCGTCATAGTAGCGGTACTGGGTGACCCGGCGTCGCGCGGTCGCCTCGTCGAACTCCACCGCCGCCGTGTTGACGACAAGCACGTCGTCGAGAAGGGGCGGGTCCAGTTCCGCGAGAGTCGGGTCGGTCGCCTCGAAGACTTCGACCTGCGCGAGATCGCCCGCCGTGCCGACGTCCGCGTGGATGGTGGGAGAGAGTGTCTCGTCGAAGTACGTGTAGGTAGCCTGCTGCGTCCAGTACGCCTCGTACGCCGGGGGATCCATCGTTGGGTGCAGGCGGGGGCGCAGCACCTGGATCGCCTTGATCCGCTGACCCGCGC
>CAYVSR010000466.1:0-1158 GCA_964453125.1 uncultured Phycisphaeraceae bacterium
GGTCGGCGGCAACGGCGCGCTGATGGCCGACGGCCTCGCCCGCGCCGGCGCCCACGTCTCGTTCATCGGCTCCGTCGGTGTCTCCGGCGCCCCCGTCGGATCGCGCGAGGTCGGCCCCGTCTTCCGCGACTTCGGCGCGCGCTGCGCCGCCGTCTATCCCACCTCGCCCCCCGGCTTCACCGACGCCTGCGAGTTCGAGGACGGCAAGGTCATGCTCGGCAAGACCGCCGATCTCTCGCTGATCACGTGGGACGCCGTCGCCCGCGCCGCCGGCGGCCTGCCCGCGCTCACCGCGATGCTCGACGGCGCCGGCCTGCTCATCCCCGTCTCCTGGACGCAGGTCTCGCACATGGACGACATCTGGCGCGGCCTGACGCGCCAGGCCCTCGCGCCCATCCCGCGCGAGCGCCGCCCGCACGTGTTCATCGACCTCGCCGACCCCGCCAAGCGCACCGAGGATGCGCTCAAGGGCGCCCTCGCCCTGCTCCGCGAGATGAACGACGCCACGCCCCTCGCGCTCGGTCTGAACCTCGCCGAGTCGCAGCGCATCGCCCGCGCCGTCGGCGCCCCGGAGCCCAAGGGAATCGAAGACGCGGCCGGCGCCATCCGCGCCGCGCTCGGCCTCGCGTGCGTGGTCGTCCACCGGCGCGACGCCGCCGCCGGCGCCACCGCGACAGAAACCGCGATGTTCCGCGGCCCGTTCGTCGGCAAGCCCAAGATGAGCACCGGCGCCGGCGATCACTTCAACGCCGGCTTCGCGCTGGGCTGGCGCATGGGCCTGCCCCTCGCGCAGGCCATCTGCGTGGGCACGGCGGTGAGCGGGTGGTATGTCCGCAACGCGCAGGGCCCCTCGCTCGACGAGGTCATCGGCTTCCTGCGCAACCTCCCCGCGCCCGAGGCCTGACGCGCACGCCGCCCGCGCCGCTCAGAACGCGCTCGAGAGCCCCATGAAACGGCGCCACGCGCTCACCTGCCCCAGGTGCGACATCGGGTGCGCGCCCGTCAGAAAGCACACTCGCGAGCCCACCGTCGGCAGGCGGTCCGCCATCGCGTCGCCCGTGATGACCCGTCCCAGCGTCTCGTCGCTCGTCTCCGCGATCGCGCCCAGCAGCGCGTCCGTGCGGCCGAAGAACCGCGACGTGATCTCCTCCATCGCCG
>CAYVSR010000466.1:1168-2626 GCA_964453125.1 uncultured Phycisphaeraceae bacterium
CGCCGGGTACGTCTTCCCGTCGGGGTCGTCCACACAGGCCGACTTGTTCGCGAAGAGCGCGGTGAACCGCTCGTCCGGGCGGATCAGCTCCTTGCGCCCGATCAGTTCGAGGCAGCGGTCCGGGTAGATCGCCAGGTGCCCGTACACCCACGCCGGGTGGTTCGACTGCACGCCCCGCGCCAGGCGCGCGAACTGCTCGGGCTGGATGTCCTTCAGGAGCGCCTGGGCGTACGCGAGCACCAGCTTGGCGCCAGGCAGGATCGACGAAACGGCGACGCTCATGCGGCGGAATCTCCCTGCGATCGGCCCGCGCGGCTCCACTCGATCGCCACGCGCAATTGTAGGGCCCCCGCCCGACCTAGACTCCCCGCGTGACCGAGGCGCGACCCCAACCCGCGCGCGGAGCGCCGGGCCCGCTTCACGCGACGCGATCCGCCGCGCTCGCCGCCGAGCGACGCCTGTTCGCTCGGGCGTTCGTTTCGCAATCGCGCCGCTGGCTCGCCATCGGCGCCGGCGCGGGCGGCGCGCTCGTCCTCGCCGACGCCATTCTCGGCCCCGCCAACCCCATCATCCCGTGGTGGGCGCTGCTCGGCGCGCCCACGCTCATCGGCGCGGGCGTGGCAACTGCCGTCGCGCTCTCGCGCCGGCCATCCACGCTCGAAGCCGCCGGCGCGCTGGACACCGCCCTGGGCCTGCACGACCGCCTCTCGAGCGCCCTCGGCCTCGCCTCGCCAACGCCCGGCGCGCGAGACGACGCGGCGTTCGTCGCGCTCGCCTCGCGCGAGGCCGAACTTGCCGCGCCCGGCGCCGACGCGCGCAAGGCCCTCCCCGTGTCGGTCGACGGCGCGTGGTGGGCGTGGGCCGCCATCGTGTGCGCGGGCGCGCTCGCGGGCGTGTTGCTTCCGCGGTTCGACCTCCTCCGCCCCGGCGCCGCCGCCGCCGCGACGCACGCCCGCCTCATCGAGGCCGAGCGCGAACGCTCCGCCGACGCCGCCGAGGCCGCGCTCGCCGAGGCACAGCGCGAGATCCGCGAGGCCGGGGGCGCCGCCGCCACGCCCGAGCAGTCCGCCGCGATCGACGAGATCGGCGCCCAGCTCACCCGCGCGACGCCCGACCCCGACGCCGGGCGCGCCGCCGCCGCGGCGGGCATCGACGACGCCGCATCGCGCCTCGAGAACGAGAGCGACGCCTCGCGCCGCTCGCTCGACGCGCTGGGCGAGCGCCTGGCGCGCGCCGGCAAGAGCGACGGCGCCTCGGCCGACAGCGCCGAGCAGGAGGCCGCGAAAGACTTCGAGGACGCGCTCCGTCGCGGCGATTTCGCCGGCGCAGCGAAGTCGTTGGACGACGTCGATCGCGCGCTCCGCGGCGAGGGCGAGCCCCTCACCGACGCCCAGCGCGATGCGCTCCGCGGACGCCTCTCGAAACTGGCCGACGACATCGCGCCCCCCGACGCCGACG
>CAYVSR010000467.1:0-2624 GCA_964453125.1 uncultured Phycisphaeraceae bacterium
TGCCGCCCGAGTCCGATGTCGGCTGGATCATCCGCCGTTCCGAATCGACTTCCATCGCCGCAAGGCTGCTCGAGCGGGGTGTTCGGGTTCGCGTCGCGACCAAGGACTCGGCCACGTGTCCGCGCGGCTCCATACTCATCCTGCGCGTCGACAATTGGACAGTCGCAGGCGACCTGCGCGAGTTCCTGGGCAGCGTGGCGAGCGAGATGTCGATCCGATTCGCACCGATCGAAACCGGCCTCGGCGCCGGCAACGAGAACCCCGACCTCGGCTCCGAGCATTTCGCCCTGCTCACCCCGCCGCGCGTCGCCATCCTCTCCCGAGGCTCGCTCGACTACAACAACGTCGGCGAGTGCTGGTTCACCGTCGATCAGCGCCTGGGCGTCCGCGCCTCGCTGCTCGACATCGACTCCCTCACCGGCGCCGATCTGCGCCGCTACAACGTCCTCATCGCGCCCGAGTCGTGGGACCCTTCCGCGCTCACCGAGGCGCAGGGGACCATCGCCGCCTGGGTGCGCCAGGGCGGCACGCTCATCGCCATCGGCTCCTCCGCCGCGGCGCTCGCCACCGGGCCATCCGACGACAAGAAAGAAAGCGCCACGCCCGGCTTCGGCTACGTTGACCCGGCCGGCGCCTCCGGGGGCGGCGGCGCCGGTGCGCTGACCAGCGTGCGCCAACTCGGTGACGTGCTCGACAAGCTCGACGAGTACGAACTCCAGGTGCTGCGCGAATGGCACGCCCTGCACGCCACCGTCGACCCCCAGCCCGTCTGGTCCGGCGTCGTGGACCCCGGCGCAATCCACTACCCATGGCAGGACGCGAAGGACAAGGAGGACGAAGCCGCCACCAAGCCGAGCGACACCGGCGCGCGGGATGAATCGCCCGCGAAGCGCGACCGCAAGTGGGTCGCCGGCGAGGACGCCCCGCGCCCCGCGCCGCCCGCGAGCGACGCCGGCAAACCGAACGTAGATAGTCCCCCCGCCGGCGCGGACGCCGACAAGTCCAGCGAGCCCGACAAGCCCGACGCGGACGAGATCAAGCGTCGCGACGAGTGGAACCGCCTGTTCATGCCCACCGGCGCCGTGCTCGCGTCGCGCATCGACGACCGCCACTGGCTCACCATCGGCTGCCGCACGAGCTCGAACCGACTGATCGACGAGTCGGACGAAACCCCCGAAGCCCGGGCCGCGCGCGAGGCCGACGCCGCGAAGGCCCTCGCTGCCCGCGGCGGCGCCGACGACTACCTCCCCGTGCTCTACACCGGTTCGACCATCCTGATGGCCGGCCCAGGCGTCGAGGCGCCCATCCGCTTCGGGTTCTATCTGCCCGCCGACGACGCGAGCGGCGCCGAGGCGCCCGCCAGCGCCGGCTGGGCGCGCAACCCGCCCGGCCACGCGCTCGCGCTGCGGATGTCCGGCCTGTTGTGGCCCGAGGCCGCGGTGCGCATCGCCAACTCCGCGTTCGTCACACGCGAGCGCGTGGGCGAGGGGCAGGTGATCCTGTTCGCGTGCTCCCCCACCTTCCGCGCCGCCACACAGGGAACCTCGCGCGTCCTCGAGAACGCGATTGTCTTCGGCCCCGGCCTCGGCGCCCGGGCGCCGATCATCCCCTGACGCGGGACCGAAACTCGCCGCACCGCTCGGATGCATACGCCTTCATCCGGCGCTCATCGTGCGCTCACGCCCGCCCCCGAATCTCTTCGTAAGCGCTTTCCCAGGGCCAACCCAGCCGGGCGCCCGTCACCCTTTCGCACCACGGGCGGACGACCCGGCCTTCTGAAAGGAACACACCCATGCACACACGCCGCAACCGAATCACTCCCGCGCTGATCGTCGCCTCGCTCGGCGCCTGCGTCGCGCTCACCGCGTGCTCCGACTACCGCGAGTCCGAGGCCGCCGAGGCCGGGTCCTACAACGACCCCATGTACGCCAACGCCGAATCCACCATCGCCGAGTTCAAGCGCAAGGACCCCACCCTCGACCGCTTCTTCAACGAGTCCTACGGCTACGTCGTGCTGCCCAAGGTCACCAAGGGCGGCGCGGGCATCGGCGCCGCCCACGGCGACCGCGGCGTCGTCTACGAGCAGGGCCGCGCCGTCGGCACGGCGAGCGTGACGCAGGTCACGCTCGGCGCGCAGCTCGGCGGGCAGGACTTCGCCGAACTCATCTTCTTCAAGGACAAGGCCGCCCTCGAGGACTTCAAGCGCAACAACACCGAGTTCGCCGCCAACGCCTCCGCCGTCGCCGCGTCCTCCGGCGCCGCGCGCACATCCGACTACTCCAACGGCGTCGCCGTGTTCACCATGCCCCTGGGCGGCCTGATGTTCGAGGCCTCGATCGGCGGGCAGAAGTTCCGCTACACGCCGTTCTGAATCGGGGCCCCTCAGGGGGCGACGGCGTGCGGATCGCGATTCAGCGCATGGGTTCGAGCGCCCAGTTGTCGTAAGGGCGGGCGGTGAGCGGGTCGCACTGAATCGGCGCGATCTTGTTGCCTTGGCCGATGTCGTTGACGTCGGTAACGTTGTCGCGGAAGTAGTTGCTGAGCACGGCGCAATTGTTGCCCATGAGGAAGATGCCGGGCCCGCCGTTGGCCACGGAGACGAGCCAGAGGTCGCCGCGCACGGG
>CAYVSR010000468.1:0-2609 GCA_964453125.1 uncultured Phycisphaeraceae bacterium
ACACCTGCCCACGATGCACGGGTTCGACGAGTTCATGGGCAACCTCTACCACCTCAACGCCGAGGAGGAGCCCGAGAATCTCGATTACCCGAAAGATCCGGAGTTCCGCAAGCAGTTCGCTCCACGGGGCGTGCTCAGGTGCAAGGCCGATGGCAAGGGCGGCCAGGCCATCGAGAACACCGGCCCGCTGACCAAGAAGCGCATGGAGACGATCGACGACGAGACGATCGCCGCCGCCAAGGAGTTCATCACGCGTCAGGCCAAGGCCGGCACGCCCTTCTTCTGCTGGTGGAACGGCACTCGGATGCACTTCCGCACGCACGTGAAGGCGGAACACCGCGGCATCTCCGGGCAGGATGAGTACAGCGACGGCATGGTCGAGCACGACATGCACGTCGGTGAACTGCTCAAGCTCATCGACGACCTCGGCCTCGCCAACGACACGATCGTGCAGTATTCCACCGACAACGGCCCGCACTTCAACACCTGGCCCGACGGCGGCACCAACCAGTTCCGCAGCGAGAAGAACTCCAACTGGGAGGGCGCCTACCGCGTTCCCTGCTTCGTGCGCTGGCCCGGCCACTTTCCCGCGGGCGTCACGCTCAACGGCATCGTCTCGCACGAGGACTGGCTCCCCACGTTCGCCGCCGTCGCCGGCGCGCCCGACATCGCGGGGAGGCTTCTCAAGGGGGTCGATCTTAACGGCCGCGCCTACAAGAACCACCTCGACGGGTTCAACCTGTTCGAGTACCTCAGCGGCAAGGCCAAGGAATCGCCCCGCACGGAGTTCGTCTACGTGAACGACGACGGCCATATCGTGGCCATGCGAATGGGCGACTGGAAGGGCGTGTTCCTTGAGAACCGAGGGTCCGCCTTCGAGGTGTGGCGCGAGCCGTTCACCGAGATCCGCGTCCCGCTGCTGTTCAATCTGCGCCGCGACCCATTCGAGAAGGCGCAGCACAACTCCAATACGTACAACGACTGGTTCCTCGACCACGCGTTCGTGTGCGTGCCCCTGCAGAAGGCGGCCGGGAAGTTCCTCATGACCATGAAGGAGTTCCCGCCCAGCCAGACGGCCGGCTCGTTCAACCTTGAAAAGATCGAGAAGGAGATCGGGTCCGGCTCCGGCGCCAAGTAGCCAAACGATTCACACCCGCCCCGGCGCCGAGTGGCGTCGGGGCGGGTTGCGCTGACTGCCGGTTCCGACGCCCCACGGAGACTTCGCATGACCGTTGGCCGCCGCGCCCTTCTCGCCGCCACGGGCGGCGCTGTGGTCTTCCTAATCTCGGCGACCGCGCTGGCGGAAAGCCCGCCTGCAGCGCCCGAGGTGACGGCCATCGACATCCTGCTCGACCCGGACGAGACGATGGTCGGGCACGCGCAGGCCGTCAACGCTCGGCTTCTGGCCGACTATCCCAAGGGATTCGCGCTCGACAGCGCCCACGCGCCGCACGTCACGGTGATTCAGCGGTTCGTCCGGACAGCCGACCTCGAGAAGGTGTACGCCGCGGTGGCGAGGGTCACGAGGGATGAAGGCCCGACCGCATGGGAGCTGAAAGCGACGGGCTACTACGACATTCCCATGGGAACCACGGGCCTCGCGGGGATCGTGGTGGAGCCGACGCCCGACCTGCTCCGGCTCCAGCAGGAGTTCATCGACGCCATCGCTCCCTACACGGCCGAGAAGGGCGCCGACGCGGCGTTCGTGCCCAGGCCGGACGGGGGAGCGATGGTGGCGGGCCTGGTCGAGTACGTCGCCACATTCGTTCCCAAGTCCAGCGGCAAGGGGTACAACCCGCACGTGACGGTCGGTGTGGGCACGCGCGCGTTCCTCGACAAGCTCAAGACCGAACCGTTCAAGCCATTCGGATTCAAGTCCCGCTCGGTCAGCGTGTACCAGCTCGGCGACTTCGGCACGGCCCAGAAACTCTTGTGGACATCGGCCGGCGCGTCCGCCATCGGTTCGGCCTCCGCCGATCCTCTCCCGTCCTGGAACGACGGGCCGCACAAGAAGGCGATCCTCGACTTCGTCGCCAGGGTGACGAGAGAAGGCGGCCCCGAGTTCGTGCCCGTCCCCCAGCGCATCGCCGTGTACGACAACGACGGCACGCTCTGGGCGGAGCGGCCGATGCCGTTCCAGGGGGCGTACATCGTCGACCGCATCAAGGCGCTCGCGCCGCAGCGCCCGGAATGGAAGGACAAGGAGCCGTTCGCGTCCGTCCTGAGGGGCGACGTGGCGTCCGCGTTCGCGGGCGGCGAGCACGCGCTGATCGAGATGGCGATGGCCACGCACGCGGGGATGACCACCGACGAGTTCGACAAGGTGGTGAACGACTGGTTCGCCGGCGCGCGCCACCCCACGACCGGTCGGCCGTACACCGAGATGGTGTATCAGCCCATGCTCGAAGTTCTGGCGTACATGCGGGCGAACGGTTTCAAGAACTACATCGTTTCCGGCGGCGGCATCGAGTTCATGCGCACATTCGCGGAGAGGGTCTACGCCATCCCGCCCGAACAGGTCATCGGCTCGAGCATCAAGATGAAGTTCGAGATGCGCGAGAGCGGACCGGTCCTGCTGAAACTGCCCGAGATCAACTTCAACGACGACA
>CAYVSR010000469.1:0-2601 GCA_964453125.1 uncultured Phycisphaeraceae bacterium
CATCAGCGCGCCGTTGCCGCCGACCTTGACCGTCTCGGCGGCGAGTTCGATGTTGATGGACTTGCCCGCGGCGATGGCGACGCGCTGGGCGAACTGCTCGATGCGTCGCATGGGCGTGAAGGCGTCGGGGCCGGAGCGCGTGTCCACGACGCGGGCGATGGTGTCCACCATGGCGTCGAAGCCGGCGACGACGCGGAGTGACGCGACGCGCGAGGCGCCGCTGGAGAGCGCGTCCGCCGCGGCGCGCGCGATCCCGGCTCGCTGGTCGGTGGTTGGCATGGGGGCATTGCACCAGCGCGGGGCGCGCGGCACAAGTGGCGAGGGGGCGGCGGGCGTCAGGCGGCGCGCGGGCCGTCGCCGCCGGGCGCGCGGGCGCCGGGGAAGGCGCCCGAGGCGTGACGGAGGGCGTCCAGTTGAGACTGGGCGCTCTCGAGCGACCGCATGGCCATGCGCGCGACCTCGTCGGAGGTGAGCATGCGCGGGTCGCGCCGGCCGACGATGTCGCGGACGCTGCCGGGGAACTTGAAGGTGCGCGCCTCGGCCTCGGTGGCGAGGGCGCCGCCCGACGAATCGATCGCGGGGCCGTCCGTCACCAGTCTCAGTCGCGGCGAATCCATGGCAAGCCTCCCCAGCGCGGGCGGCGCTGGCCGCTCGGCAACGGGTGAGCATCGGATGGAATCGGTCGCGGTTGCACGCGCCCGGCGCAGAGGCGGCGTTTCGGGGCGGGCCAGGCCGCGCAACCGGCGCCATCGTGCGCGCCAGGGCCGGTAACGCGCGCCGGGGTCGCTGCGCGGGCCTCATTTCGGTGCGGGAGTGGTCGCGGGGGCGCGGGCGCCGATGCGGTTCTCCGTGCCTTCCAGCGTGCGCCGGATGTTGGCGCGGTGCTTCCAGACGATGAGCGCCGCGAGCAGCGAGGTGGCGCCGATGAAGGGCCAGCCGGCCTCCACTCGCGACAGCGGCGTGGAGCCCGGCGCTGCGCCGACCAGGCCGATGGCGCGCGACACCGCGATGAGCACGGGGATCGCGACGGCGCCGAGGCACGAACTGACGCCGACGTAGCGCGTGCGCCACGCGGAGAGCAGGAAGATGGCCAGCGCGCCGACCGCGGCCCACGTCACCACGGGGAACATCGCGAGCATCGCGCCCAGGCCTGTGGCGACCCCCTTGCCGCCGCGGAAGCCCAGGAACGGCGAGAACATGTGGCCCAGCGCGGCGGACGTAGCGACGCCCATCCACCACCATGCGGCGCCTGGCGACGGCGCGGGGTCGCCCAGCGCGCCCAGCGACGCGCCGGCGCCGAGCACGGGCAGCGCGCCCTTGCCCGCGTCGAGCGTGAAGCAGAGGAGGCCGGCCTTCCAGCCGAGCACACGCCAGACGTTGGTGGCGCCGACGTTTTTCGAGCCGTGCTGGCGGATGTCCACTCCGCGGGCGCGGGCGATGATCGCGCCGAAGGGGATCGACCCGGCCGCGAAGGCGGCCGCGCAGCAGAGCAGCCAGCGCAGCGGGTCAGCCATGGGAGGCGGCGTCCTGCGTGCCGTGTGCGCCCTGCTGCGTGGGGAGCGCGCTGGCGTCGTCGGGGGCGTGCTGCGGGCGTGCACGTTGCAGTTCGAGCAGGATGGCGTGCTTCATGAGCGCGGCGGTGGCGACGGCGCTCGCGCAGGTCATGCCGCGCCAGCCGTCGCGCCACGCCTGCTTGGCGATGACCTGCTTGCACCACGCGCCGACGGGCGATGCGACGAGCGAGAGCACACTCGCGCGCCGGCCCATGCGGAGGTACGACTCGGCGCCCTGGCGCGAGTAGGCCACCTGCTTGGCGAGGAACTCCTCCATCGTGTCGAACGCGTCGTGGCGCAGGTCGCCGCGCAGGCGGGCGACGCGGCGCGCGCCGCCCGTGCCCGGAGCGCCCGGGGTGAGGTCGAGGCTGGAATGCGGCTCGTACCCGCCCCACGTCGCGGCGGCGCGGCGCACAAGGCGCAGGCGCCATTCGGGCTGCCACACGTGGTGCAAGAAGCCCCCCCACCACACCTTGCGGTTGAGTTCGTACCCGGCGATGGCGGGGTCGTTGATTTGCATCGCGCGAGAGACGCTCGCGCCCAGTTCGGGCGTGAGCGATTCGTCGGCGTCGAGGTTGAGGACCCACTCGCCCGAGCAGCGGGCCATGGCGTCGTTCTTGGTGGCGGTGAAGCCGCGCCACTGCACGTGATGCACCGAGGCGCCGAACGCCTCGAGGATGTCGAGCGTGGCGTCGGTGGAGCCGGAGTCGAGGGCGACGATCTCGGGCGCCGGGTCGAGCGCGCGGACGGACTCGAGCGTTCGCCGGATGGTCCGGGCGCCGTTCTTGACGACGATGGCGACCGAGAGCGACGCGCGGGGCAAGGCGGTCCTCCGTCAGGGCCGGCGGCGCGTCAGAGGTTCACGGGCATGACGACGTACAGGAAGTCGGCGCCGCTGCGGATGAGGCCGGGCTTGTTCGGGGCCTTGAGTTCGACGACGACGTTGGCGTCGCCGATGACGCGGAGGGCCTCGGTGATGAACAGCGGGTTGAAGCCGATCTCGATCGGGTCGCCGTCGTAGCCGTTGACGGGGACGTCGATCTCGGCC
>CAYVSR010000470.1:0-2598 GCA_964453125.1 uncultured Phycisphaeraceae bacterium
ATCACGGTGCTGGACCGGCGGAACTATCACTTGGTCCAGCCGCAGCTGTACCAGGTGGCCACGGCGGCGCTCTCGCCGGCGGACATCGCGGGGCCGATCAGGCACATCCTTGCCGGGCAGCGCAACTGCGAGGCGCTGCTGGCGGAGGCGGAACGCGTGGATGCGGCGGCGAGGCGGCTCGTGCTCAAGGGGGGCGACTCGATCGCGTACGACTACCTCGTGATCGCGACGGGCGCGACGCACTCGTACTTCGGGCACGAGGCGTGGGCCCCCTACGCGCCGGGACTCAAGGACATCGCGGACGCGACGGAGATCCGCCGGCGGTTTCTGCTGGCGTTCGAGGCGGCGGAACGCGAGACGGACGAGGCGGCGCGCCGGGCGTGCCTCACGTTCCTGGTGGTCGGCGCGGGGCCCACGGGCGTGGAACTCGCCGGCGCCATGGCGGAGATCGCGCGCAAGGCGATCCCCAAGGACTTCCGGCGCATCGACACCGCGACGGCGCGGGTGATACTGTGCGAGGGCGTCGATCGCGTGCTGCCCGCGATGCACCCGACGTTGAGCGCCCGCGCGCTGCGCGACCTGACGCGCCTGGGTGTCGAGGTGCGATTGAACTCTCGCGTGGTTGAGATCGACGAGCGCGGCGTGGCGATCGAGCGGGACGGGGCGCGCGAGCGCATCGAGGCGCGGAACGTGGTGTGGGCTGCGGGCGTGCGCGCGTCGGCGCTGGCGCGGACGATCACGGGCGATGAGGCGGTGTTCGATCGCGTGGGTCGCGTGCGTGTCGGGCCGGACCTGAGCGTGCCAGGGCTGCCGGAGGTCTTCGTGATCGGGGACCTGGCGACGGTGTGCGATGCGCGGACGGGCGAGGAGGTTCCCGGGATGTGCCCTGCGGCGGCGCAGATGGGGCGGCACGCGGGGCGGGTGATCGAGGCGGAGGTTCGTGCTTTACATAACGAGGGTCGGGCCGGCGGCGGGGGCGTTGCGCCCGTGCCGGGCAACGCGGTCGCGCGGGCGGCGTTCAGGTACGTCAACAAGGGCGTGATGGCGACGATCGGGCGGGCGAGCGCCGTGGTGGACATCCGCGGCGTGCGCTTCGGCGGGTTCTTCGCGTGGGTGTTCTGGCTGCTGGTGCACATCCTGTTCCTCATCGGGTTCCGAAACAAGATGCTGGTGCTGATGCAGTGGGCGTGGGCGTACTTCACGTTTGATCGCGGGGCGCGGCTGATTGTTGGGGATTCGGATCAGCGCGGCGCGAGGTAGCGGGCGCGAGCGGCATGCCGCCCCCTCTCCTGTCACGTCGGGGCGACGTGACATCCTCTCCCACGAGGGGAGAGGACAAAGCAGGAAGAAGAAGTTGACTCCCCTACCGGGCTTCGGCTTCGAGGATGAGCGTGGCGCCGTAGAGGAGGGCGGTGGAGAAGAGGTGGGCGCGCTGCTCGTCGTAGGGTGGGGCGGCGCCGGGGGCGATGGCGCCCTCGCGCTGGGTGCGGGCGAAGCGTTTGATGGCGCGTCGCTGAGCGAGGAGCGTGGCGAGCCAGAGCAGCGGCACGAGGGGCGTGAGCAGCAGGCTGCTGACGCTCCAGTTGGAGTCGAGCGCGCGCGAGATTCGGAAGCCGGTGTGGTGGAGCGAGTAGCGGACCTGGAAGTAGCTGACGAGGAAGGCGTGGCCGTGGTAGGTGCGATCACCCTCGGGCGAACGTCCCCAGACGGAGGTGTGCTCGTCGATCCAGGACTTGAAGGCACGCTGGCCGGTGAGCATGTAGGCGACGCGGGCGCGGAGGGAGAGGAGGTTGGGCGTCGTGAGGAGGAGGCGGCCGCCGGGCCGGAGGACGCGCCGGAACTCGGCGAGGGTCTTGTGGCGGTCCATCACGTGCTCGATGCCCTCGACGCAGAGGACGATGTCGAAGGAGGCGTCGGGAAAGGGAAGGCGGGCCTCCATGTCGGCGGGTGTGGCGAAGATTGAGCCGGCGCCGGGGCGCGCGGGGTCAACTCCCCCACCGCCGAAGAGCGCCGCGCGGAGGGTGGGCGGCAGAGTCGCGGAGGTCTCGGCCTCGAATGCATGGGCGACGGGCTGCGAGGCTCTCTCGCGCAGCGCGGCGTCGAGGTATTCGGGGAAGAGGTCGGCGGGGGTGACGTCGAAGCCGGCGGCCTTCAGCGGCACGCTGAGGATGCCCGAGCCGGCGGGGCAGTCGAGCACGCGGGTGGATGCGCGCCGCTCGCGCGGGATGCTCGCGAACCAGGCGAGCGCGAAGGGGTAGAGGGAGCGCGTGCGGAGGGAGTAGAGCGCGGGGAGGAGGCGGGGCATCGGCGCGCGAGGGTAGCGGAACGCACGACCGTCGTCCGAGCCGCGAGCGCGAGCCAATCTCTTTCTGCGTTGATTTCCCCCTCGCCATCTGGTGGGCGAGGGTGGCCGCCGCTTCGGCGGACGGGTGAGGGCGCTCGGACTGATTGAGGCGGCGCGGGACGGCGCCGCGAGCGAGGATCGAACCTCTGATGTCCGGAGGTCGGGGCTCATCGAGCCCCCTCTCCTGTCACGTCGGGGCGACGTGACATCCTCGCCCACCGGGGGCGAGGAAAGAGCACTCCACGAATGGAGGC
>CAYVSR010000471.1:0-2594 GCA_964453125.1 uncultured Phycisphaeraceae bacterium
GTCCGTGTCTTCGCTCACGCGCGCTGCGCTCACCCAACACACGGACCTTCTCCGAAGGTCCGTGCCACGAGTCGCCCGCGCGATTCGCGCCACGAGCGCGCCGGGCTCCGTCAGTCGTCCCGCGTGTTCCGGCGTTCTCCCGTGCCACGGACCCGCGCAGTGGGTCCGTGTCTTCGCTCACGCGCGCTGCGCTCACCCAACACACGGACCTTCTCCGAGGGTCCGTGCCACGAAGAGCCGCTGACGCGCAGAACAGCGCCCGCACGCCGAGCCCGTGCCTTCACCAATCCCTCTACCCCCGGCGCTCCCGGTTCTCGCGCAGCACCAGCTCCGGCTGCTTGGCGCGCACGATGTGCCCCGCCGGCACGCTCTGCGACAGGAACACGCTGCCGTTGATCACGCAGTCGTCGCCGATCACCGTGTCGCCCCCGAGAATCACCGCGTCCGCGTAGATCGTCACGCGGCTGCCGATCGTCGGGTGGCGCTTCGAGCCGCGCACCAACCGCCCCTCGCCATCGCGCGGGAAGCTCTTCGCCCCCAGCGTCACGCCCTGGTAGATCTTCACGTCGTCGCCGATCACCGCGGTCTCGCCGATCACCACGCCCGTGCCGTGGTCGATGAAGAACCGCTTCCCGATCGTCGCCCCCGGATGGATGTCAATCCCCGTGCGCGAGTGCGCCAGTTCCGAGATCATCCGCGCGATCATCGGCGCCCCCGCGTTCCACAGCGCGTGCGCCGTGCGGTGGCAGAACACCGCGTCCACCCCCGGGTAGCACACGATCACCTCCTCCACGCTGCGCGCCGCCGGGTCGCCGTCGAACGCCGCGCGAACATCCAGCGCCAGGCGCGCCCGCATCGGCGCCAGCCCGCCGACGAACCCGTCCGCCAGCGCCGCGGCGTCGCGCCGGGCCGCCTCGCGCGCATCGGGCGTCGCCCCCTCCCTCGCCCGCAGGAACTCCGCCCCCGCCTGCTCCTCGAGCAGCGCCCGCACCCGCGACACCCCCTCGCGCACGTGGCCCACCAGCCCGTCCCCATCGAACCGCTGCGGGTGACGCTCGAAGAACCCCACGAACATCAGCCGGCGCAGGTGCTCGACCATCTCGTGCACCGCCCCGACCCGCGGCATCGGCTCGGTCGTCCCCGTCCCCCGCCCCATCGCCCGCCCCAGCCACCCCTGCCCGTCCTCCCCCCGAACGGCCAGGCTCATGCCCTCCTCGGCCTCGATGGACGCCAGCAGCCCCGCGACCGCGGCTTCGATGGCGCTCCTGGAGTCCCGCCCTTCCCAGCCCTCATCGTGTCGCATGGCCACGCCGGGATGATACGGACGGCCGGATTCGCCCCTCGCGGGCTGCCGACCGAGCCCCGCAACCGGGACGGGGCCCGCCGCGTACCCCTTTGACGCTCTCCCCCGCCTGCCCTACAACCTTGCTCCCCCAGCCGGGCCCCAGGCCCCGGCCGGGAGGGTCGAAAGGACCAGCCCCATGCGTCGTTCCGCCGCCGTTCGCAGCGCGATTCTCGCCGCCTCGTGCCTCGCGGCGGTCGGCTGCTCCTCGCAGGACTCCCGCCTCGCCTCGTACCGGCTGAACCCCACGCCGGAACTGGACACCCTGCACGAGCGCCACGACGACATCGACAACGCCCTGACCATCACGAACGACACCAACCTTCGTTCGATGAACCAGGCGATCGGCCGCGTCCTGATGCTCGACCGGCCCATGCGCCTGAACCGCGAGCCCGTGCCGTACTGAGCCTCGCGCGGCCCGGCGCCGCTTTCGCCGAACCCGACACCCGACCAACGCCCCGCCACCGACGCGGGGCGTTGTCATTGGGGTTTACGCGCACGCCACCCCCAGACGCCGCCGCGTCCCCGACCTTCTGATTTGCTGTTCTGCTGCGTTGCTGATTTGTTGCTCTGCGCTTCTCCTCATTTGCCATTTGCTCATTTGCTGCTTTGCTATTTGAAGTGCCCTCCCCAATCGCCCGCGCCCTTGCCTCCTTCTCTCCGGCGTCCATGCCGGCGATGTCGCGCCAGTCGTTCAAGTGGGAGCAGCTCTCTTCGCTCTTCCTCCCCATGGCCGTGGCCTGCGTCGAGGCCAACGTCATCGCCGTCATCGCCAAGAAGGCCTTCCACGCCTCCGACCTCTCCATCGCCACGCTCGCCGCGGCGCCGGCCCTCTCGAACATCTCGTCCATCCTGTGGACGCGCCTCATCCGCGGGCGAGACCGCGTCCGCGCCGTCAATCTCATGCAGGCCGGCGTCCTGCTCTGCGTCGCCTCCATCGCCCTCGCCCCCATCGGCGCCGGGGGCGAGGCGCTGCTGGTCATCGCCACCCTGCTCGCGCGCACGCTGCTGACGGGCATTATCACCGCGCGCACCGACATCTGGCGGAACAACTACCCGCGCTCGCAGCGGGCCCGCGTCACCGGCAAGCTCCTGACCACCGCCGCAATCGTCGTCGCCATCACCGGCGCCGGCCTCGGCCTCGTGATGGACGCGCTGGAGCGGCGCGAGCCGATCGCCGCCGCGCTGGCCGGCGGCGCCGATGCCGGGCTCGAACAATTAGACGCGCCCGACAGCGCGCTTCCTGGGGGGG
>CAYVSR010000472.1:0-2583 GCA_964453125.1 uncultured Phycisphaeraceae bacterium
GCCGCAGGAGGTAGTGCGCCCTCGCCGGCGCGAACCCCGCGCGCTGCGCCGCCGCTTCGATCGTCGCGCCGGGCTTGAGCAGCTCTCGCCGCCAGTGGAAGGCGAGACCGACCGCCCGCACGATGTGGTCGTTGGGCCGCGGCGCCCCGGGAGCGGGCGTGGTGAGCAACAGGTCGTGACCATCGGGCGAGACCAGCGCCCTGTGGCCCCGGATCCGCCTGATCTGCGCTTGGATGGTCAGCGTCACCGCGTCGTCGCGGCGCTCGACGGTCGTCTTGAAGGCCGACGCGGGCGGTGAGGCGGGCGCGGTGGCATGAGCACCGCGCGTCTTGGCCCCCGACGCTCGAGGCCTTGCTCAAGCGACGACGCACGCGAGAGACGGGCGGCCACGCTCTCCAGCCGCTCTGGTGTCGCTCCCCCAGCGCCGCACGCCCTCTCCGTCGCGGCGAGTTCAGCTGTTGCGAGCCGCCCAGCGGCGACTCCCTCGCCGGCCCGGCGGAGTTGAACAGTCGTCTCACTCGCCGAGGAGACCAGAGCCTCCGCGTCTTCGACACCGGTGGACACCGCGGCGAGACCCCGTCCGTCAAGTCCAACCAATGCCAAGATCGCGGATGCTGGCAGCAGAGGCGTGGATTCTGGAGGCTGCTGAGGCTGCTGCGCTCCGGCTTGGATTGAGAGCCAACAGACGCCAATCACCCCTGCGACAACTCGGCGTTGTTCAAGTGGGACGGGCCTCATGCGGCGGTGACTCAGCATGCATCATCCCCTTTCCTATGAGAGTGGTCGAACATCGGCGTTCACGTTGCACACCCCGCTACCTAGAAAGCAACGCCGCGATCTCGTGGTGACCCTTCGGGGCGAAGCCTTCCTTCAATCCGGCGACGCTCATTCGCCGCTATTCCTCCACGAGCGGAGCCGGCACGCGGATCACGCGCATCGGAGCTGTATCGGGATTCAGCTTGATCGTCCATTCGGAGGACTTCCACGCAACAGGCGCCGTCAAGTACCGCGTGCCATCGGGAAGCGCCCGGACTTGGGGCGAGTCGACGTCTCTGAACCAGACCATCATGGGGACGAACCGCAGACAGGAACTGTTCAGCAGCTTCTCGCCGTAATGATCCTCGCGAAGCGGCCAGTTCCACATGAGCGATCGCCCGGCAACCTCAAGGTTCACCACGAGCCCGGCGGGCAACCTGCCGACAGCGTCGAGCATGACACAAACGAGTGACTCGTCATCCTCAAAGGTCTCCTGGCGGTAGCAATGGATAATCGCTGGCAGCGCGACCTGGTCGGGGTTTGCTTCGAGACGAAGCACGGTCTCCTGAACCAGGGCGCTCAATTCACGGCTGGCTTCACCCGCGTTCGCCGCTTTCTCGACGGGCAGGATCAGCTTCTTGAGTTGCTTGATCGTCAACTCGCGCGCGGCCACGGGCTGCGACGCAAACGCCGGAGCAGGCGCTGCTTGCACCTGCTTCGAAGGACGCTGGCACGAGGCGAGCAGCGCCGCGGCGCATACGGGCACGATGAGAGGGATCCTCAGCGTTGGGACGAAGTTGCGGACCTTGTTCAAGGAGACTTCGCCTCGCATCGAATGAGTTCCAGGTGTGCTCTCGACGCCTTTGACACGTTGGCAATGCAATCAGAAAGTGCGCGACCGTTTTGCAAGAAGGTTTGGACATCGCCGGGAGTAGGATTCCCAAACAGGTAGCCGCCTGAGAGCGCGCCGCGCTTCGTGCCTCCGCGCAAGCGTCGCTGCTGCAACTCCTCGTGGCTCGTTTCGGGGCGGAGAACGGGGCTCTTGCGAATCGCATCGCATCGAACGCTCAACGACGGGTGCCCGCGGCATTTCGGGCCCTGAACCTGAACGAAGAGGCATCGCGCCGATGAGAGTCCACGAGAGGCTGCCGGGCGGCCCCATCTGGCCCGGATGCACGACGCCTGTCCGTCCCCACTGGCGACCGAACAAGAACCACGCGTCGTGTCCGAATGAACCTCCCACGATCCACTCCAGCAGAGTCGACCCACCCGTCAGCAGGACGAGCGCCCCCAACACGCCCGACACTCGGCGCCGATTCCGTGCGAGACACATCAGGGCCGAACCGCTGAGCACCACGCAGAGCGCCGCGTTCGGCTGGATGGAGATGCCGTCGTTGGCCCAGTCCGTGAATCTGTGGATGTCCAGGACGTAGCCGAGGAACGAGACCATGCCCCCAAGAAACGTGTAGCCCCCGAGCGCAAGAACCATCCACCGCCAGCGAGCGCTCGGAGTAGGAACTGGATTGAAGAAGCCGTAGTGAATGGCACACCCTTACTTAGGGTACCACCATCAGAACCCGCCGCTATTGGGTCCTTGTAAGGGCAATACTAGGGACAGGCGCACCACGATCGAATCTCGCCGAGGTAGGGCGGCCAGGCCGTGCAGCCCTGGGGCCGCGCAGCCTCGCGTTAGCGGTTAGCGCCGCTTGGATTTCGCCGCCAGCCCGAGGAACGCGTCCTGCCGTGCCCAGTCGAGCGACCCCGACGCCGTCACCAGGTCTTGGAGCTTGAGGTGCGGCGGCAGCGCGCCCGTGAGGATCGCCCGCA
>CAYVSR010000473.1:0-2574 GCA_964453125.1 uncultured Phycisphaeraceae bacterium
CCTCGAGCCCTCGGGTGCGCAGGCGTTCGAGCAAATCCGCTGCCACCGCGGGATCCTTGAACTCCGCCAGGGTCTTGGACGCCGACCTTGTTTGCATCGCGTTCAGGTACCCCACGGCCTGATCGATCTCACCCTGGTCGATCAACTGCTGGAGTAGCGCCTGCGCCTGCTGGGGCTTGAGCGACTCGTAGAGGCGCAGCGCCTTCTCGAACTGCTCGCTCCCCTCCAGCGACGCGATCCGCTGGCGCATCTCCTCGAACGCCTTGCGGTCCGCGTCCAGTTTCGCCCAGCCCGCTTCCAGCTCCGCCTTCCCGCGAGTGAGCGTCCGCTGCAGGTCCTCGACCTCCCGCCGGAGCCGGTCCACCCGCTGACGCGCCGTTGCGTCGACCTCGTCCGCGCCGTCGATGCGCTCAGCCGCCGTCCGCGGCGCCACACCCTCCTGCGCCAGCCTCGCCTCGACGACCGCGGCGTCGCTCGCCGCCGCCTTCGCGCTCGCCTCGCGCGCCTCGCGCGCCGCGGCCGTTTCACCGAGCAGTCGGCGCACGCCTTCCACGCGCGCCGCGTCCAGCCGGTTCGTCGCCGCCAGAAACCCCACGAACCCGAGCAGCCCCAGCATGTTCGCCACGGCGAGCGCGGACACGATGGCCCAGATCTTCTTCATTCGTCATCCTCCGCGCGCCGCGATCCGCCGGCGCCCATTGCCGCACCTTCCGCGCCCAGCGCCGGCTCGGCCCGACGGAACCGCATCACCGCGAGTTCGTCGGTCGCCTCGGCCTCTCGCTTCTCGATCGCCCGTTTCCACTCCTCGCGGCGCTTCTCGCGGAGGAGTTCGACCGCCTTCCGATCCGTCGTCGCGCGCAGCAGCTCACGCCTTGCCGCCTCCGCGCGCTGGCTGGCGCCCGCGAGACGAAGGGCGAGACGCTGGGCGTCCCCGAACAGCCTGAACGACGCCGCCGACTGCATGCGCACGCCGCGGAGGTCGATGGTCGCGACGCCCGCGCCGGACCCGTCCACCGGCGCGGTCAGCGCGTCGCGGAGGTCCTGCTTGCACGCGCTGAGGCCAGCGTGCGCCGCGCGCAGCTCGGCCTCCACGCCCATGCGCTCCCGCTCCAGCGCGGCGACCACCCGCTGGGCGCGCTCTTCCTCGCGCCGGCGCTGCTCCAGCACGGGCTCCAGTCTGAATCGGAACTTCGCCATGGTCTCCTATCGCCCGTCCGTCACGCCTGTTTCTGCTTCGACGCCTGCTGCAGCATCCCGCCCGCTTCGACCGCGAGGCTCAGCAGCTTCTTCTTGCTCGTCTCGAACGCCTCCGCCTCCTCCGAGCCCTGCTGGAGGAGCGCGTCGAGCTTCGGCTTGAGCGCAATCGCCACGTCCGCCACCGGGTTCGAGCCGCGCGCGTACGCCCCGATCTGCACCAGGTCCTCCACGTCGCGGTGCGCCGCGAGCAGCCTGAGGGCCTGCGCCCGCGCCGCCACGTGCGCCCGGTCGCTCACGTCTCCCGCGACGCGCGAGATCGAGTCCAGCACGTCGATCGCCGGGAACCGCCCCTGCTGCGCCATGCGACGCGACAGGATCACGTGCCCGTCGAGCACGCCGCGCGCCGCGTCCGCGATCGGCTCGGTCATATCGTCCCCTTCGACCAGCACGGCGTAGAACCCGGTGACCGAGCCCGCGCCCTCCAGCCCGCCGGCGCGCTCCAGCAGCATCGGCAGCAGCGCGAACACGCTGGGCGTGTACCCCTTCGTCGCCGGCGGCTCGCCCACGCTCAGCCCCACCTGGCGCTGGGCCTGCGCGAACCGCGTGACGGAATCCATGATCAGCATCACGTCCGCGCCCTCGTCGCGGAAGTGCTCGGCGATCGTCGCCGCCGCAAACGCCGCCCGGATGCGCAGCAGCGGCGACTCGTCGCTCGTCGCCGCAACGACGACGCTGCGTGCCAGACCCTTCTCGCCCAGGCTCTTCTCGACGAAGTCGCGCACCTCTCGCCCGCGTTCTCCCACCAGCGCCACCACGGAAACATCCGCCGCGGTGTTCCGCGCTACTGAGCCCAGCAGCGTGCTCTTGCCCACGCCCGGCCCCGCGAACACCCCCAGGCGCTGCCCCTTGCCCACCGTCGTCATCAGGTCTATCGCGCGCACGCCCGTGGGCAGGGCCTGCGTGATGCGCGAGCGACGCATCGGCGGGATCGGCGCGGGCATCAGCGGCGCCCCGACGAGCCCCATGGGCTCGGGCTTGCCGTCGAGCGGGCGCCCCAGCGAGTCGAGCACGCGCCCCAGCAGCGAGCGCCCCACGCGAACCACGCCGCCGGCTTGCTCGCCCGAGACCGCATCGCCAGAGCGAATCCCCGATGTCGGCCCGAGCATCATCACGATCGCTCGCTCGCCGTCGAAGCCCACCACCTCGCCCAGACGCCCAGCCGCGCCCGGCGCACGCGAGGAGCCCCCCACCGTGACGAACGAGCCGACCGGTAGCGGTAGGTCGTCGACCAGGAGCGTGAGGCCGCGCAGCGCCGCGACCGACCCAGCGACCCGCAGCGGCTGGAGGGCGGCGAGCGCCTCGATCTGCGCGCGCAGC
>CAYVSR010000474.1:0-2560 GCA_964453125.1 uncultured Phycisphaeraceae bacterium
GGACGCCGCGGTCGCGGAGGGAGTGGCCGTAGTCGTTGTGGCGCCGCTCGGTGCTGCGGTTGGGGAGGGGGGACGGGGCGTCGGGGTCGAGCAGCGGGCCGTCGTGGTAGCAGAGGATCTCGAAGTCGCGGAAGGTCTGGGCGAGGAGGGAGTTCACGCCGCGGAGGTAGACCTCGCGCGGGTTGGCGCCCTGGTAGTGAACGACGACGATGGAGAAGCGAGGGGGCACGCGGGCCAGAATACGGCTCGCCCCGGAGCGGGTCGGGCGGGCCGGAACTCCCCAGGCGCCCCCCCGCTGTCGGCCAAGCCGGCGGGGAATCGCCGCAACCACCCCTTGACACGGGCGTATAATAGGTGATACTTCCATCACACATTACGCCCGACCCGGGCAGGAGAACCGACACGATGAACCGCCTCCTCACCGCCGCCGCCATGCTCACCTTCACCTCCGGCCTCGCCATCGCCGGCGGCGCCTGCTGCGCCGGCGACAAGACGGCCGACGCTGCGGCGTGCGCCGACAAGGAAGCCGCCGCCGGCTGCTGCGACAAGGCCGCCTCGGCCTGCGCCGACGACATGCTCGGCGCCATGCGCAAGCTCGAGGGTCGCTGGGAGAGCGCCGACGCGAACAACGACGGCAAGGCCGATCAGACCGTGACCTACAAGGCCACGGCCGGCGGCACCGTCATCGTCGAGACGCTCTTCCCCGGCGAGCCCCACGAGATGGTCACGACGTACCACAAGGACGGCGACCGCCTCGTCGCCACCCATTACTGCATGATGGGCAACCAGCCCCGCCTCCGCAGCACCGACGAGAGCGGCGCCGGCAAGTTCGTCTTCGCGTTCGACGGCGGCGCGAACGTGGACGCCGAGGGCGACTACATGGGCGCTCTGACGTTCGAGATCCTCGCCGACGATCAGGTCAAGTCGACCTGGACGCACTTCGTCAAGGGCAAGGCTGGCGATCAGGTCGCGTTCGAGCTCAAGCGCGTGTCCGCCAAGGCCACCGCGAACGCCCGCTGAATCGGTGACGCTCGGCGCACCGCCGGGCGCACATCATGAGAACACACGGCACGCCGGGCCCGCGCCCGGCGTGCTGTCGTACACTCCGCGCATGCTCACGAAGGAACAGGCGGAGGCGCTCGCGGCGACGTGGTACGCGGCGTGGAACGCGGGCGACCTCGACCGGATCATGGCGCACTACGCGCCGGGAATCGAGCACTCGTCGCCCTTCATCGCCCGCTTCAACGGGACCGGTGAGCCCACGCTGCGCGGGCGCGACGCGGTGCGCGCGTACTTCGGCCGGGCGCTGGAGACAAACCCCACGCCGCCGGGAGTGACGCGGTTCAAGGCGTGGAAACTGGCGCTCGGGACGCAAACGCTCGTGCTGATGTACGAGCGGATGGGCGGGGAGTTTGCGGCGGAGATGTTCGTGCTGGGGGCGGCGGGGAGCGGGGACGAGGGGAAGATCGTGCGGAGTGTTTCGCACTACGTGGTGTAATGACCGAAGTGGACGTGCGCCTCGCCACGGCGAGGCTGTGGCCAAGCCTCCCGTGGATATATTGCGCCGCGTGACGGGCGGCCGCGCGCGCCACGAGTTCGCCTTAACGCCGGCGCCCCGTTCTCTCGAACCGCGATTCTGGAGACTCTTCAGTGCGCACGCATACCTGGATCGTCCTGGCGCTCGCGCTCCTCACAACCTTCGGCGCGGTCTCAACGGCGCTGGCCTCCGATGCGCCCCCGACCCCGCCAGCGGACGTGCGGGCGCTCGACGGCGAGTGGGTCTATGTCGAGGACCGGACCGAGGGCCGCGCGCTCGAGCAAATGGGCCCCCCGATGGCCTCGAAATTCTCGATGCGCGTCGAGGAGGGCGCGGTCGTGCTGAACGGCCACGGCTCCGGGCATCGCGACGTGCGCATCGCGCTCGACGGATCGGTCACCGAAATCACCGAGCCCAAGACGGTCTCGCGCTACCGCGGCGCCTGGAAGGACGGCGCGTTCGAGTACGAGGTCGCGTTCGAGCCCGCCAACGGGCTGGGGCTGATCCGCAGGAAGTTCCGCATGACGCCCGACGGGCTGCTCGTGAGCGTTGTGGCCGAGCAGCCGGCGAGGGACGAAGCAGTCGGGCTCTACCGGCACGCGGAAGACATCCCGCTGCCCGAGCCCGCCAAGACCCCCGGGGGGATCGGCGACCTGGCCTGGCTGGCCGGCGCATGGGCCGGAACGAGGAGTTCGGGCTCGTCGATCGAAGAGCGCTGGAGCCCGGCGCTGGGCGGCGCCATGCTCGCCGTGTCGCGCACGGTCAACACGAGCGGCAAGATGGTCGCGTTCGAGTACCTGCGCATCGTCGAGCGCGAGGGCGGGCTGGTGTACATCGCGCAGCCCGGCGGCGCCAAACCGACCGAGTTCGTGCTCACCGAGTTCAGCCCCACGCGCGCCGTGTTCGACAATCCCCGCCACGACTACCCGAAGCGCATCGTGTACGAACTCTCGCCCGAGGGCGGCCTCTCCGCGACGATCGGCTTCACTAAAGGGGGGACGCCGCAGCGGTTTGAGTTCAAGC
>CAYVSR010000475.1:0-2555 GCA_964453125.1 uncultured Phycisphaeraceae bacterium
GCACTGAGCACTGAGCACTGAGCACTGAGCACTCTGACTTGTCCCACTACTCCGCCACCGCCTGCGAGACCGTGCCGTACCTCGTGTCCTTCCCGCGCACGGGGAGCCACTGGCTGCGCATGTTCCTGGAGCAGTACTTCGACAGGCCGCTGCTGACGCGGTCGTTCTTTCGGCACGCGAACGACGACTTCCTGCTCCTGCACGTGCACGACAACCAGAAGCCCGTCGCCGAGAAGCGCGACACGCTCTACCTCTACCGCGGCGTAACCGCCACGCTGTTCTCCGAACTCACCTACCGCCACGGCGCCACGTTCTGCGCCCCCGGACCCCCCGGCGCCCCCGGAGAAGACGCCCCCCAGTGGGAGACCGTCGAGGCGTGCGCCCGCGAGTACATGGCCGACCTCGAGAAGTGGCTGGTGCGCCGCGAGATGGCCCTGCGCATGCACGTCGTGGCGTACGAGTGGCTGCTCGACCGCCCGCTCGAGGTCCTGCCCGGCGTGATCGAGTTCCTGGGGGGCGAGCCGGACGCGGACCGCATCGCCGAACTCTGGCCCACCGTGACCCACGCGGGCGTGGCCGAGAAGACCCCCGACAACCCCAAGGTCATCGACCGCGGCGCCGACAAGGAACTGCGGCGCGAGCTCTTCCGCTACCGTTTCGGCGCCCGCCTCCGCGCGATGTTCGAGGCCAACACCCGCCTCGCCCGCGAGATGGACCCGTCGCTGCTGGCGTGAGAAGCGCTGCAGGCGCCGGGGCCGCAGGCCGATAACAGAGCCATGGGCACCGCGAACAACATCGAGGCGTTCAGCTTCCCGACCGGCGCCGTGTTCGAGCCCGAGCGGTTCGATCGCCCGGACCTGGGCGTCGTGGTGGAGCCCTCGTTCCGGATCAACCCGGGCGACCGCGTGTTCGCGATGGGCTCGTGCTTCGCGCTGCGCATCATGGAGGCGCTGCGAGCCTCGGGCTTCGACGCCACCGATGCGGGCCTCGACCTGAAGTACAACGCGATGGCGATGCTGCAGGAGGTCCGCTGGTGCCTCCGCGGCGGGTTCGACGCGTCCTTGATCGCACGGACGACAGACTCGAAGTGGTTCAACGGCCACCGCCATCCGGCGCGGCCGAAAGATTCGCTGGAGGAGGCGCTCACGGGGCACCTTGAGGCGCAGAAGGCCGGGCGCGAGGCGCTGCTCCGCGCGGACGTGGTCGTGCTGACGTTCGGCCTGGTCGAGGCCTGGCTCGACCGGCAGACCGGGGCCTGGCTCAACGAGACGCCGGCTCGCAGCGTGCCCGACCACTCGTCGCGCTACACCGTGCATCGGCTCACCCACGCCCAGTGCAAGGGGGCGATGGTCGAGCTGATCACCGAGATCCACAACGCGAACCCTCGCGCCAAGTTCCTCTGCTCGGTCTCGCCCATCCCGCTGAAGGCGACGTTCTTCGGGCCTGATGTGCTCGTCTCGAACGCGTACAGCAAGTGCACGCAGCGCTCGGCCCTGCAGGAGGCGCTCGACGTGGTGCGAGGCGCCGGCGGGCCGCTGGCGGACTACTTCCCGAGTTACGAACTCGTCACGCTCGCGCCCTCGCGCGATCGCGTGTGGGAGCGCACCTTCCACGACGGCCGGCCCGACGGGCGCCACGTCCGGTCGGACTTCGTCCGCGACTCGATTCTTCCGGTGTTCACGCGCGCGTACGTCGGCGGCTCGTCGACGGCGTCCGGCGCTGCGGCGGCGTGAAGCCGGTCAGGCCTCGGCGTCACGCCGGTTCGGTCGGCCGCCACGCGAGCATCTCAAACTTGCCGGCCAGCGCGGGAGGGATGTCCACGCGAACGTCGCCGAACGCGAGCAGGCCGTAGCCGCGCAGCGGGTGGAATTCGCTGGTGCGGTCGGTGTAGGCGGGGTAGACGACGACATACTCGCGCGCGGGGTTGATGCGCGGGGCGAGCGCCGCGAGCGAGCAGACCTGGCCGTCGTACTCGTCGAACCCGAACTGGGGCCGGCCGGGGACGAGGAGGTCGTCGATGAGAACGAGGGCGCGGGGGAGGCGCGCGGTGATCAGGTCGATCTCGTCCCACAGTGGCCAGTGGAAGCCGTAGCCGTGGGCGTCGAGCCAGAAAAGTGGGAGGTCGTCGGCGCCGAGCGCGTCGGGGCGGTCGGGGCGCGCCGGGTCGGGCAGGACGGACTCGATGAACCCGGGGCTGGTCGCGTCAACGATGGAGACGTTGGGGAACTCGCGGGCGCGCCGTGAGGCGACGGCGAACGACGCGATGCCCGGCTCGCAGGAGCGAACGCGGACGCGTGGGTATGTCTTGCCCACGTAGATCGCGGTGTTGCCCATGTTGGCGCCGGACTCGACGAACGCGGTCACCTGGGGCATGAGCGAGTCGACGAGGCCGAGCAGGTATCGGTCGCCATGAAAGCCGAGGTGATACTCCTGGCTGTTGGTGCGTTCGGTCGAACGCTCGCGCGCGAAGGCGTTCATGCGCTCGCGTTCGGTTTGGTCGGCGTCGTGGGTGGTGCGTTCAGTGGGCCCCAGCACAGGCGGCCTCCGTGGCGCGC
>CAYVSR010000476.1:0-2519 GCA_964453125.1 uncultured Phycisphaeraceae bacterium
TCACGGCGGGGCCGACGGCGTAGGCCTGCGAGTTGCGCACGAGAGCCTGGATCTCGGGCAGCGCGCCGGGGTTCAGCAGCGCGTTGATTTCGGGCTCGAGTTCGGCGGCCTCGCGGAGGAGCGTCTTCGCCTCTTCCGACTGACCAGCCTGGTTCAGCAGCGCCGCGAGGCGGATGCGGTCCATCACTTCGGTCTTGTCCGCGGCGACGAGCTCGCGGAGGTCGTTGATGAACAGATCGAGGTTGCGGCGCTCGGTCGCGCTGGTGTCGGCGAACGCGCCGGACGCGAACGCCAGGCCGGCGAGCAGCATTGCTGCGGCGGGTTTCAGATGCCTCATGTCGCGAGATCTCCTGGGAAAGGGATTTCTTTATCGGGCGGTGCGCCCGCGGGGGCTGCGTGGGCCGGGCGCGATCACAGCCGCGCCCCTCCGTCAATAGCCTACCCGTCCCACACGGCCGGGCAACAGTGCGGCGGACGAATTTCGGCACGAGGCGTTCCCCCCGTCGTCCTCCTGCGTGCCAGAAAAGCAGGGGCCCGGCCGTGGCCGGCCGGGCCCCTTGGGTCGCTCGGTTGTGCCCGCCCGGGGGGCGGGGTGGTCGGGGCTCAGCAGGAGCGGCCGAAATTGGCCAGCACGTTGTTCAGGTGGCTGAAGTTGTAGAGCGTGCCGAAATTCGCGACCACGATGTTGAGATCGGCGAAGTTCACGGTGTTATCGCCGTTGATGTCGCCGGCCAGGATGCAGGCCGGGCCCATCACCGTGACGGTCGGGTCGGGCTGGCTGCCGGAGCGGAAGAGGCCGATGGTCGCGGTGGTGGCGACGGGGGGCTGGTTCGCGGTGAAGCGATAGTTGTAGAGCGTGCCCCAGCGCAGCGCGTTGGCGTTCGGGTTCTGCGCGAAGGTCTGCGTGGACCACGTCGCGGCGGTGGGCGTCACGGCCTGGGCCCAGTCGGTTCCGTCGTAGGCGACGGGGTTGGCCGACGTGCTGTTGTGCCCGTCGCCGGAGTGATAGTCGACGTCGTGGAAGCCCATGCCGGTGATCTGCGGGTTGCCGGCGAGCGCAATCGAGAACGACGCGCCGCTGCGGTGCGAGTTGAGGTTCTGGACCGCGTACTCGTACGTCCACGTGCCGTTGCCGTTGTCGGTCACTTTGTAGCCGACGATGAAGCGGCCGACGATGCCGGAGCCGCCCTCGTTGGGGACGTCGGCGTTGACGAGCGTGACACCGGGGACGAAGTCCTGCCAGGCCTGAATGGCGGGCTTCTGGCGCTGGGTGGAGCCGACCCACGAGGGCGAGCCGGTGACGCTGCGCGCCGTGGCGTTCCAGCTGAACTGGAAGCGGCGGTAGGAGGCGTTGTTGAGGCCGTTGCCGCCGGGCATGCCCGCGAGGCCGTTGAACTGGGCGTCGTCCTGCGTGATGTACTGGGCCTCGCCGATGTAGATGGCGCCCGGGTTCATCGCGGGGTCGAAGTCGTCCTGGCGGATCTGGACGCGCTTGAAGATCGCGGAGCTGAGATTGGGGCTGCCGTTCCAGGTGCGGAGCGCCGAGGGCCAGGTGTAGACGCCGTTGGAGGCGT
The DNA here is from genome assembly GCA_964453125.1 of uncultured Phycisphaeraceae bacterium. GTDB lineage: Bacteria > Planctomycetota > Phycisphaerae > Phycisphaerales > UBA1924 > CAYVSR01. Next base: position 1,575 of record CAYVSR010000476.1, read on the forward strand.
TCACTTCAAACTTGGGGCCGAGGTTGGTCTGCGAGCCGTTGAGGCCCGAGCCATAGGGGTCGGAGCAGCCGACGCCGAGGACGCTGCCGCCCTGGCCGCTGCACGAGCAGCAGAGGTTCTGCGTGAGCGCGGTGAAGCCGTGCTTGAGGAAGGACTGGCCGATGTGCTCGATGCGGCCGTTCAGGATGCGGTACATGCTCTGGCCGATGACCGGGTGCCTGTCGGTGCTGGCGACCCAGGCCACGTTCTGGCTGCCCATGTTGCACGACGTGGTGCCGATGGCGAACGCGAGACGGCCGTTGACGGACGTGTTGCTGGTGTAGTTGCCGATGTCGGAGAGGTCGCCGACGATGACGTCTGGACCGGTGTTGGGCGTGCACGCGCCGTCCGTGCCGGGGAGCGCGCGGGAGAGCAGCAGCGACGGATCGAGTTCGTACGCGCGCCGCTCGAGGCGCGCGGCCTCGTCGTCCTGGCCCAGGCCGCGGAAGGTGGCGGCGAGGCGCAGGATGGTCGAGCCCTCGTTCGGGCTGGCGTTGAGCGCTTCGCGCAGGAGGGCGATCTGCGATTCGACGGACGTGTCGGCGAACGACGCGGGCGCGCCAGCGACGGCGCACAGGGAGACGGCGAGCAGCGAGGCCTTCATGCTTCCTCCAGCGGTGAAAGGAGACAGATTCGGGCGGTCGAGGCCGGCGCCCTCGGCGAACGCGCCGGGACACCGCAGGAACGTGCAACAACTGTAGTCACGGGTCGGCGAAGAACAACGGCGTTTCTTCCAGAACCCCGCGGAGCGCACGCCCCTCACGGGTTCTCGGCACGCCAGACCGGCAGTCGCCGGGGCCCTGGCGGGCGGGCAGGATCGATACCGGCTCACCCCGGCCCCGATGCGGGCCGATGATCGGCAGTTTGGGCCCCGTGGCGCGGCATGGGGATCGCTGAAATGGATCG
>CAYVSR010000477.1:0-2518 GCA_964453125.1 uncultured Phycisphaeraceae bacterium
AGCGCTTGACGCCCAGGGCACGAAGTTCGGCGATCGCCTCCGCGGCATTCTCGCGCGGCTCGTCGGCGAGGCCGATCACGCCGACGAACGTCTCGCCCGAGCGAACGGCGACGGCGGTCTCGCCCTCGCGGCGGCGCGCCTCGATGAGCGCGGTCGCGGGTTCGGCGCCCTGCGCGCCTTCGAAGAGGCGCGGCGAGCCGACCTCGACGCGCTCGCCGTCCAGCATGCCGCGGAGCCCCTTGCCGATCACCTGTTCGACGGCTTCGGCGTGGCGACCATCCCAGCCACGCCGGCGCGCTTCGTCGACGATCGCGTGGGCGAGGGGGTGGGCGCTGGCCCCCTCGACGGACGCCGCGAGCGCCAGCGCCTGGTCGGCGGTGGCGCCGCCCAGCGCCTCGACGAACACGACGCGCGGGCGCCCGCGGGTGAGGGTGCCGGTCTTGTCGAACGCGACGGCGCGAAGCCGCCCCATGGTTTCGAGGTGGGCGCCGCCCTTGATGAGCACGCCCATGCGCGCCGCACGAGCCAGCGCCGCCAGCACGGTGGCCGGGGCGCCGATGGCGAGCGCACAGGGTGAGGCGCCGGTCAGGAAGGCCATCGAGCGGTAGAACCACTTGCCCCAATCCGCGAGGGCGCCGCCGGAGGCGAGCGGGGGAATGACGAGGAGCAGACCGGTCGCCGCAAGAACCGCGGGCACGTAGTAGCGCTCGACGCGGGCGGCGAGCAGCTCGCTGGGGCTCTTGTTGGTCTGCGCCTCCTCGACGAGGCGGATGGCCTTGGCGAGTGTGGTCTCGGAGTGTGGCTTCTCGACGAGCACATCGAGGGCGCCGTCGCCATTGAGCGTGCCGGCGAAGACGCGCGAGCCGGGGGCCTTCTCGACGGGGACGGATTCGCCGGTGATCGGAGATTGATCCACCGAGGAAACGCCCGTGATGACCTTGCCGTCGGCGGCGATGCGGTCGCCGGGGCGGACGAGGATGGTGTCGCCGACGCGGAGGGACTCGACGCCGACGGAGCGGGTTCCGCCGCCGGGCTCGCGGAGCAGGGCGGTGTCCGGCGCCACCTCGTGCAGCGCCTTGATGGCCTTGCGGGCCTTCTCCATCGCGATGGATTCGCCGGCGTGGCCGAAGGCGAAGAGCACCAGGAGAAGCGCCCCCTCGGGTAGTCGGCCGATAGCGCCGGCGCCGATCGCGGCGACGAACATCAGCACGTCGATGTTGAGCCGGAAGTGTCGCAGCGAGACGAAGGTGTCGCGCGCGGAGCCCGAGCCCGCCGCGAAGTAGGAGAGGAGGTAGAGCGTCACGCTCACGGCGCGGGAGGCGCCCGCCTTCTCGGCGACGAACCCGGCCAGCAAGAACGCGGCGCCGGCGATGGCCTCGATGAGCGCGTTGTTCGATGCGGCGCGGAACAGCAGCCAGGCCCGGCGCAGCCCCTCTTCGAGTCGCAGCAGCGGGCGGAGTGGCGCGGCGTCGGCGTCGCTGGTGGACTGGGTGGGGAAGACGCGGAAGCCGAGGCGGCCAAGGCGGAGCGCGATCTCAGGGAGCTGGCACGTCGCGCGATCGAAGTCGATTCGAACTGTGCCTGAGGCGTAGGACGCGGAGGCGCGGACGTGCGGCAGGCCGGCCAGCGCCGCCTCGATCGCGTCCTCGCTCTGGGGCGAGACCATGCCCTGTACGCCGAGCACGACGGTCGCCCAGCGCTGACGGAAGCCGAGCCCGCAGTGGCGCGCCAGGCGTTCGAGGGATGCGACGGACGCGAGGCGCTCGTCAACATGCACGATCAGGGCGGCCTGGTCGTCGCGGAATTCGATGGTGGCGTCTCGCACGCCGGGCTCGGCGCGAAGATGCTTGACGAAGTGGTCGAAGGTGCGCCGCCGGTCGGCCGGCGTGGACGGCGAGCCGGGGCGTTCGCCGATCAGCAGCGGGATTTCGAGGCGTCGCGGGCCGGGGGGCATGACGGGGGCAAGGGTAGTGGCACGTTTGGGGGAGCGCCCTCCCCAGCGGCGATCGGCTGCCATTCCGGCGCCGGTCGCCTGCGGATCGGCGTCGGCGGCGCCTTCGGAGTCCGTGGAAAGGTGTTCGCGGGGGTGATCGGGAGCCACGCGACGTATGGCACGTGGCTTGCATCTCGTTCTCCGGCGTCGAACCCCGGCGCCACAAGGGATTCAGGCGCCCCCCTGACCAGCGGGCGCCCGCGATGACAGGAGACCACGCCATGCTCACCAGACGAATGAACGGATCCGCCTGCTGCGTTCCCGCGACCCGCCCCGCCGCTGCTTCGATGGATCTTGATCGGCTGTTCAGCGAGTTCTTCTCCGGGGCGCCCGCGCTGGGCGGCCTTGGTTTCGCTGCGCCTGTTGCGCCGTCGGCGCCGCCGATCAACGCGTGGGAGGACGAAACGAACCTGTACGTCGAGGCCGAGCTGCCGGGCTTCTCGATGGATCAGATCGACGCCACATTTGAGAACGGGGCGCTGACGCTGCGCGGCAAGCGAGAGAGCGCCGTCGAGCATCGCACGG
>CAYVSR010000478.1:0-2512 GCA_964453125.1 uncultured Phycisphaeraceae bacterium
GGATAACCGCGCCGCCGCTCGAGGGGGCGGCGCTCACCGCCGGGCAGCCGCGCCTGTTTCCCCACGTGCTTGCTGGACGCCGGCGCCTAACAAGCGCGATGACGCCGCACGCTAGCGTCGCCGCGCCGCCCGGCGCGGGGACGAGGAACTCGCGGACGTAGTCCACGGCGCGGTCGTGCTCCGCCTCGTCGAGGCCGCGGTTCATGACGAACCAGAAGTCGTCGGACGCGTTCAGGCCGGTCGCGAACGCGGAGAGGCGCAGGAGGTACACGCCGTCGGCCATGGGGGCGCCGCGCCCGGGGGCGTCGAGCTCGGCGGCGTCGAGCCCCGGGGCGTCGAGATAGACATCGAGGTGCGTGTCGAACCCGCCGGTCGTGGCCACGGTGATGGGGAAGCCGGGGGTGAAGCCGCCGGGCGACGCGGGGCTGGTGGCGCTCAGCGGCCCGAAGCCGAGGGTGATGGTGAAGGGCGAGAGGGTGTCGAAGTTCCCGCTCGCGCTGTCCCACACGCGCACGCTGTCGGTGATGTTGAGCCCCCACTGGTCGCCCTCGGCGAAGGTCATGGCCAGCGCCCGGAAGCCAGGTTCATCGGAGTAGTTGGGCTGGAGGGGGTCCGTCTCGCCGAAGTCGCCGGCGAAGACGCGCTCGTCGGTCGAGACGACCATCTTCGTGGCGTCGTCGAAGGCGCCGGTGGTGACGCGCCCGAGAGCGTGATCGGCCTGCAGGAGCGTGTCGGAATGCTGGCGCGCGAGCGCCGCGGAGGCGCCGAGGGCGCCGGCGAGAATCGCCAGCAGTGTGGTGGTGCGCATGGTTCTCTCCGTGTGGTGGGTGGGTGCGTGCGGAAGCGCCGGGTTCAGGTCCCGAACGCGCCGAGGACGATGTTGAGGTCGAGAAAGTCCACGCCGCCGTCGCGGTTGACGTCGCCCGCGAGCCACGCGCCGCTCGAGCCGAACTCGCCGAGGACGATGTTGAGGTCGAGGAAGTCCGTGCGTCCGTCGGCGTTCGCGTCGCCCGCGACCGCGGGCGGGAGGACGCGGGCGCGCACGAAGGCGATGGCGGCGGCGTGATGCTGCGCCGTTCCGCCGTCGCGGAAGACGAGGTGGAACGGGGGTGTGTTCGCGAGGGCGCCGCTCGTGCTGAAGAGCTCGAGCGAGAGCATGTACACGCCGGGGTCGATCGCGGGCGCCGCGCCGGGCAGGAGCAGGTACGACAGGTGGCGGTGCCACTGCCCGTTCGCGCCGACGCTGAGCGTGAACCCCGCGACGAAGCCCGCGCCGGTGAGGCGCGTCGTGGCGCCGGCGCTCACCTGCATCGCCTCGCCGCCGGCGTGCACGAGGGTCTCGCCGTTCCAGAACCACAGGCGGTCGAGGATGTTGAAGCCGACCTCCGACGGCGTCGGGAACGTGCCCGCCTCGCTGTCGAACCCCGGGTTGCTGGCGAAATGGGCCGGCCCCTGCGCGCCCAGAGCCACGCCGAAGACGCGGTCGGGCGAGAAAGCGCCGGCGCTGGGCGCGCCCGAGCCCGTCCGGATGACGCCCTGCTGCACCGCGAGCACGATGTCGCCCGTGTGCACCTGCCCCTGCGCCGCGCCGGCGCACAGGGCGCACGCGACAAGCGCGCCGCCAATCAGCAACAAACCGTTGCCGAACTTCTTCATCGCATCACCTCCGGGTCGAACGAATTGATCTGGACGGACTGGAACACCCCGCGGAACTCGAGCGTGGCGGCGTGGCCGTCCAGGAACCCCCAGTTGGCCCGGGCGTTGAACGTCCGCGCCGCCTTCGCGCGCCCGTGCTGGTTGATCTCGACCTCGTTCGCGGCGAGCAGCGGCGCTGAGTCGGGCGGGAGGCCGGGCACGGCCCAGTTCTCGACGTGGGGGTGGTCCGACCCGGCGAACTCGCCGGTCTCGGCGATCTCGAGGAACTGCACCGTGCTCGCGGGCTTGGGGATGCGGGCGCTGCGGTCGTAGATGCCGCACGGCGCGAGGCTGGTGAGATAGTGGTTCACGCCGTCGCTGCTCTTGCGGTAGCGCTCAGGCGCGGATGGGTCGCTCCCGGGGATGGGCGCGCCCTCGCCCCCGTCGTCGCGGCTCCAGTGCGGGCTGCGGTCGGCGGGGCAGCGGCGCACGATGGGCGACTTGTAGACCTCTTCGAGCGTGGCGATCCAGGAGCCCTGCTCGTTGACATACACGCCGCCGTGGGCGTATCCGGCGTCGATGAGCTTCCCGTCGGTCGCGACGGCGTAGGCGGCCTGGGCGGTCTCCAGGGTGCGCAGATTCGCGAGGCAGTTGGCCGTGTGCGCCGCGTGGCGGGCGCTCGAAAGCGCGGGGATCAGGATCCCCACCAGCAGGGCGATGATGGCGACGACGACGAGCAGTTCGACGAGCGTGAAGGCACGGCGCATGGGGGCGCCTCCGATCTGTGGGTCGCGCCGGGGGCGGGCGGCGTGCGAGGGCGCGCGTTGCTCGCGCCGCGCACGCGCCGGGCCATCGTGCGGCCGCGCGGGCCCGGTGG